>CAWVVE010000029.1:0-10367 GCA_963933075.1 uncultured Verrucomicrobiaceae bacterium
CTGATACAACCACTTTCAACCGGATCGCCCTAAACACAAATGGCAGGCAGGAACGTAACACCAAAAAATGTCTCCGCCGTCGCCGGGGGAAAAGATCTGTCGATAAAATACGGCGTTCAAAGTGTTCTTGATGGCGCAACTCTTTCCGTGCACGAAAGCGACCGCATTGGACTGGTCGGTCGAAACGGTTGCGGGAAATCAACATTCCTGAAGATCGCGGCGGGAGTCATGGATCCGGATTCCGGAGAATTCACCCGACGACGGGATCTGATCACCGGCTACCTGCCGCAGATGTTCGACCTCGATGAATCTGCCAACGTCCTGAAAAACATTCTCGAGGGAGCTGATCATGTAAGGCAATTAATCTCTGAATACGAGGTTCTTGATGCCGATGACCGCAAAGCCATGCTCCTCCTTGACAAGATTAATGCCCTCGACGGCTGGAACCTTGAACAACGCGCCAACTCACTGATCAATCACCTGCATGCCCCTGACCCAGAAAGGCCTGTTGCGTCCCTTTCGGGCGGAGAAAAACGACGTGTAGCCCTGTGCAGGGCACTGCTGATGCACCCGGATTTCCTGATACTTGATGAACCCACAAACCATCTGGACACCGGTGCAATTGAATGGCTGGAAACCTTCCTGTCCCGTTATAGCGGCACTTGCCTGTTCGTGACCCACGACCGCTACTTCCTTGACAATATAGCCACCAGGATTGTTGAACTCAGCAACGGCCGTTTTGCTTCCTATGCCGGAAACTACACCGACTATCTACTCGCGCGTGCCGAGCAGAAAAAAACCGAGGAACGCAGTGAGCACAAACGGCAACGGTTCCTCAAGCGGGAACTGCAATGGATACGAAGATCCCCGAGTGCCCGGCGCACTAAATCAAAGGATCGTATAGAACGCTATTACGAAAACGCATCCCAGGACGCCCCGGAGGAGGAAATAGACATTGACCCCATTATTCCCCCTGCCCCCAGGTTGGCAAACCGTGTCATTGACCTGGAGAAAATCTGTTGCCGGTTCGGAGAACGTTCGCTGTTTGAGAACATCACGATTTCCCTTCAAGCCGGTGAGCGCCTGGGAATCGTCGGGCGCAACGGGTTGGGGAAATCCACCCTGTTGAAGGTTATCCTCGGACTGCATGAACCTGATTCCGGCGTGGTAAAAATCGGGACTCGTACGGAAATCAACTTCATTGATCAGGAACGCCTGCAACTCGATGAGGAAAAATCAGTCTTTGAGGAGGTGGGTGAAGGCACTGAAACCGTGTGCCTCGGAGATCAGGTGCTTGGGCTGCGTTCCTACCTTCGTCGCTTTCTCTTCACCGACGAACGCATTAACACAAAAATCGATCAACTCAGTGGAGGGGAAAAAAGCAGGATCATGCTGGCAAAAATCCTGAAGCGTGGTGGCAATGTCCTGATACTTGATGAACCGACCAACGATCTTGACCTCAACACCCTGAGATTGCTTGAAGAAGCCCTCATCGGGTTTTCCGGGAGTTCCATCGTCGTTAGTCATGATCGATATTTCCTCAACCGGGTATGCACTGCCATCCTCGCATTTGAGGGACAGGGAATCGTCCGCTACCAGACCGGAAATTATGACTATTACCTGGAAAAACAAAGGGGTCATCATGCAAAACCAGTTGGAGACAAAAGGGACGCAGGAAAATCAAAAGCGGTTAATCCTGCAACGGAATCCCAAGGTGATTCTGTCCCCCCACGAAAACTCAGTTATAATGAACAGCGTGAATTTGATGCCATGGAGGAAAGCATCACCATTTCCGAGAAGGAATTGGCCCAGCTTGAGGCTGAATTCGCACAACCCGATTTCTACCTCAGGCACAAGGAGGACTGGCAGGACCTTGAAGCAAAACAAAAAGCCACCCGGGGCAGGATTGGAGAACTCTATATTCGCTGGGAAGAACTTGAAGCCATCCGTGTTGCCTACGAGGAATCACGGAAGAGCTGAGGACATTTCACCCGTTTAGACTCGAATTATGCCAATGAATGTAGAGCGCGTTAAATATGTAATCTGGGCAGCTGACATGGACCGTTGCGTCAGGTTCTACCGTGATGCCTTTAAAGGCTCAGTAATCAGGAAAAATGCCCATATTACAGAAATTGAGATTTGTGGCAGTTCCATCAGCATTCATGGCGGTGGAGAGGGAAAACGCACCTGGACCGGAATGAGTTTCCAGGTGGCAGACGTGATTAAGGGCGCTACCGAGATCATCGCCGCCGGAGGTGGGCTCAATCGACAGCCTGAACCTGAAAATGGCGAGCCGCCGCATCTGGCAATGTGTGTGGACACCGAGGGCAATGAGATCATGCTGACACGCAAGCGTTGATAGACGCGCTGGAGAGCGCGATTCGCGCCCGCCATGGCAACCCATAACATCGTGGATTCCAGGCTTTAATTCCCACGGCGAAAATATTCACCGCGGAATTCTCGAGAATTAATCCTGCACCATCGCAGCCAAACCGGGAATCCCTGAACAGGCGATTCATGTCATTCTCGTCACGATGTATCAACCTCCTGTCCAGCAAATGATCCATCCCCATTCGCGCCGGGTGGTCAGGATGGAAATTTCCCAATACAACCACCGCCAGTCGTTGATGGATGACATTGAGCAGTTTAACGACAAAAAGGAAAGCGGTCGGCTTACCTTCCTCAGGAATAATCTTGCCGGAGATAACCTGTAATGTATCGCCAACATCAAGCAGAATCCTCGGGATCGAGTCCTTCAATCGAGCGCGGGAAAGAAGTCATTCCCAATCAATCTCCTTAGAAGAAGTCGATCAAAAACAACCGGTATACTGCAGCTAAAAGTCCCTGTGTTTTGCTATAGGCTTGGCATCAGCCTGCAATCAAATCAGCCGGTTGCCGCCTGCGAATCTCCCGCATCCGACGCCAACCAACCAGCACCTTGTCGGTTTCATCCCAGAGACGGTAGCCCAGTGACTTAAAGCTTCCGAACAGGGTGACCGGTTTAACATTAGCAAATTCAGGATGTGAATTATGACACGCCTCCAGGTAATAGTTTGGAACCTTGGAACTAAGGTGATGAACGTGATGAAACCCAATATTTCCCGTGAACCACTGGAATATACGGGGCAACCGGTAAAAGGAACTCCCCTCAAGTGCCGCTGAAGTGTATTCCCAGTGCTCATGCCTTTCCCAGTACACACCCTCGAACTGATGCTGAATATAAAAAAGCCAAACGCCTGCTGAAGCCGCAACCGCCATGATCCCAACCTGAATCAATACGTAAGGCACAAACCCGAAAATCAGTCCGCCAATCAGGAACATTACCAGCAGGGCACAATTGGTAAACTTCACCGTTCTCCTGGTCTTCTGGCTTGCCCGCGATGATGTCCATCGCTCACGCATCAAGAAAACATAGCTCGGGGCAATGCCGAATAAAATGACCGGATTGCGCACCATGCGATAGACAAGGCGATCCCACCTGGACATTGCTATGTATTCTTTGACTGTGAGCGTCCAGACATCGCCAACCCCGCGCCGGTCAAGGTCGCCGGCAGTCGCATGATGGACTGAATGTTCCCATCGCCAATGCTTAAAAGGAGTAAATGCGAGTGCCCCGGTAAAAAATCCAACCCACTGATTTAAGACACTGTTCTTGTAAAACGAATTATGGCAGCAATCATGAAAGATAATGAACAACCTCACCAGGAACCCACTGGCCAGTAATGCCAATGGCAAGACAAGTAGATAGGAAACCTCCTTGGCAAAATAGATTGCCGCCCACGTCGCCAAATAGCAGCTCAAAGTAGAAACCAACTGCCAGGAAGCACGCCAGGCAGAGGGTTTCTCGAAATCGGAAACAACCTTCTTCCACGCATTGATTTCCATACGGGAAGACATAGCAGGCTCATGGTCATGCTTTCCCGGTTGGCAATCTGGTGGAGAGGCTTTGGCTTCAGGCAAGCAGCACTGAAACCCAACTTCATCCCTAACGCGAACAAGAAAACAGAGAATTCCTCAGCGTCATGGCTGTCCTGAAATTCCCGGCGCTAACTCAAAGGCAAGGGGCCATCATCGCAAAATTGCGCTTTACCAAACGTCTTGATATCATGCCCGAAACCATGTGCGATACTTAGCCACAAAGAGTTGTGTGTTTTACTCTTGAAGTCGATGGCCCGGCCGGCCTTAAACCCACAACCTCCGCCCAGTAAGAGAAAGGGAATGTTCTGCAGTGTATGGTTGTTGCCCTTGCCCAGTTCGTTTAGCCAAACAATCTGCGTGTTATCAAGCATCGAGCCATTCATTCCCCCGGGTTCGGGGGTTTCCCCGAGCCGCTTGGCAAGGTAGGCCAGTTCCCCCGCGAACCAGTGATTGATCTTCCATAACTTCTTGGCGGCCTCCTTATCACCATCCGGCTTGTGTGAAAGTGTATGATGCCCATCCTCAATCCCGAGCCAGCGCATACGGGCCTGCCCCACTGAACGCATGAATTGCAGGGTGGCAACCCGCGTCATGTCATTGGCCATTGCATTGACCAGCATGTCAATCTGCATGCGGCTGACCTTGGGCGTGTTGTCATTGACAATTTCAATTTCCGGATCGATTTCGGGCTGCGGATGGGCAAGCGAGTTGTCCTTTTCAGTCGAGGCCAGTTCAAGCTCAAGTTCCCTGACCAGTTGCATGTGCTCTGCAAGAAGCAGCCGATCCTCACTGCTTAACCTCTTGGATACGTGCTTAAGGTCATCAAGAAGATCATCAAGAACACTTGCCAGATTCTCACGTTCCTGAACCCCTCCATAAAGCTTCTTGAACATTTGAACCGGGTCATCGACAGGAGCTATCGGCTTATTGTTGCCGGCATAACTCATCCGCGTCCAGGGATCTGCACGGTTTGGCACGGCTACCCCGAACTCCAGGCTTCCAAACCGGGTGCGTGTATTGGCCCGTGACTGGAAAAAATTCTTTATCTCCTGATCAATTGAGATTCCACGCGCCCATCCCGCAGGATTGTGTGAACCACCCTGGATGTTCCCCGGATTGAGTTCACAACCGGTCAGCAGGCAGCTAATGCCCCTCATATGCTGGTCACCATCACCACCAACGCGGTTGTGCACACCCTTGAGCATGAGCATCTGCTCCTTGAACGGCTCAAGAGGTGCAAGCATTGACCCTAGTTGCAGCGGCTTGCCGTCACCGAAAGCCTTAGGCCAGAATTCACCGGGCAGGGTGCCGTTTGGGGAAAACATAATGACTAAACGCTTCGCGGCAGGTGCAGGACCTTCGGCAGCACGAAGCCCTGGCAAACCGGCCACAAAAGGTAATGCGGAAGCTGACAATCCAAGGTCACGCAGGAATTGCCGACGAAAAACAGGATTTAAACTCATGATAATAATTTTTTAATCTTATCCGGCAGGCTGAGGGCTCGCTGCATCTGGCGCAATACAGTCGCGCAAGGCATGCAGTTTTACGATTTCAACCATGAGGGCCTTGATGTTAAATAATGATGCCGAAAAGCCTTTGCGCAAGTCAATGAGTGAATTCGACCCATAGGCAGCAATTGGCTGCTTTGCCAGATGATTGAAAACCGCATTAATGAAAGCACCGTGAGCCACAGGGCTGCCGGCAGCAAAATTAGCAATATCCCTGGCTCCAGACAATACAAGCAGGTTGCCGGAGGCCGTCATGTAATCACTTTTGGCATTAATTCTTTTGTCCTTCTCACTCATGCGCCATCGCCCGATGGCATCAAAATTCTCCAGGCTGAAGCCAAGAGGATTAATGACGGAATGGCAGGACATGCACGCATTTTCACTGGTAATCAGGGTGATCTTCTCACGCATTGTAAGCCGAGGGTCCAGTGTCTCATCATTGAAGGAAACCGCTTTGGGCGGCGGCTTGAGCATCCTCCCGAGGATATTACGCGTCAGGAAAACACCCCGGTGAATTGGAGAGGTATTGTCATGATAGGCAAAAAGGGCAAGCAGATAGGGATGCGTCAGTATACCGGCCCTGTGCGCGGGATCGACGGCCACCCTCTTTAACCCCGTTCCGACAACATCTCCTCCGTAGATCGCGCAAAGACGTTCATTGAGCAGGAGATATTCTGCCTTCAGCAAGTCACGGTAATCGGACCGCTCACTCCAAACCACGTTGCTCACAAAGCGTAACAAGGATTCCCGCAGATCCATGATGACTGCATCGCTGAAACCCGGGAAAAGTGACCGGTCCTTACCGGGATCTCGCCCATCCATTTCCATCCAGTGCTCGAAAAAATTATTCATCTTTGCCCGTGCCCGGGAATCTTCCAGCATCCTCCAGATCTCGGCATCCACGCCATCGGCAGTTCCCAGACCACCTGATTGCGCAACTTGCAGTAACTGCTCATCCGGCATCGAGTCCCAAAGGGCAAATGACAAGCGCGAGGCAATCGTGTAAGCGTCAGGTCTTTCGCCCTCTGTGGAAAGCTCGGGATAGAGAAAACGCGGCGACTTCAAACAAAGTAACACGCATCGCTTCACCGCCACCTTCAGGTCGCCGTCATTGGTGAACTGCCGGCCCACAAAAAACTCAGTATCTTTTTCACCAAGGGGTCTTCGGAATGCAGCGCTGACAAACCGAGCGCAGAAATCCATCAGCTTGGTCTTGCGTTGCGGATCATCCTCTCCAATCTCAATAAAATCCTCCAGCCGCTGCGTAAGCTCACCCGCAGTCTGGACTGCCCCTGCCGTGATGCCCTCATGCCATGCCTTGGAAACCAAGGTACCGCGCCCATAACCCTGACTGTGATCATCGGCAGGAAAGATTGCCGACACCACAAAGATCCGCGGAGTAATCACCGGGGAAACCATTTCCCCGCCAAAAACCCTCCAAGTGCCGTGCGGCGCCTTCCATTCAAGCCTTATCCTGCCGATTTTTTCCTTATACTTGAAATAGTCCATCCTCACAGGATAACGCCTGCCCCCCAGCAGAAAGATTCTCGCGCTCGACTGCCTAACCTCTGGACCGGAACTCACCCAATCATCAATCAGTGCCTGCCTTGAAGCCTTGCTGCTATCATCACGATAATTCCTCTCATCGGCCCGCAAGGTAGTATTGACATAAAGGCGCACGCCATTTGGTGTATTGGTGCGAAATTCATAATAGCCAGTATCACGCACAAAAAATGAGCCCTCCCACACAGCTGAAAACTGCTCTCTCTTGATGCCTTCTACCGGACCTTTCTCTCCAAAATCAAAGTCCAGAAACGGGTCTGTCTTGTCCACAGATTTCCCGTCCTTCTTGTTCATCCCCTTGGAATTAAAGTAGTAACCACTGAGCCCGCCGGCCGGCAAAATGGTCTCCGGGACCTGCGGAGCCATACTGGCAACAAGATCTGCAATGACATTCCGGTATTGGATTCCCGTCATGCGGGAGATTGCGATCTTGGCCCTTTCCTGGATGCCCAGACGCTTGCGCGCATCCGGTGAATAAAATGCATCGTGAATGTATTGCGCGACCGAGTGTGCCTCTTTGCCAACACACAGTTCAGGTTCATCCTCAGGCATATTCCGCTCAATAAACCTTGCGAGCGCCTCAACTGAACGTTGCCCATAGAGAGCATCAACTTCCTCGATGGAATTTCCTTCCCCCCTCTCCCCATGGCAATCAATGCAGTGCTCGCGATAGATTGCCAGGCCCTCGTGCTCTCCAGAGGCGGCATGCTCACTCGCGGCATCGCCCGCGCATCCCCCAAGAAACAGCAACCCGACTGCTTTTGCATACTTCCAGAAAAATCTCATCCCAATGAACATCATAACAGAAAAACCGGTTCTGCGCCTTGAATCTGTTACTCCACGTTTATTCATCCCGCCAACCCCGATCCAGGCTGCAAAATGCTCTCCCGGGACAAGTCGAAAAACGTCAAAGTAAACTAAAAACAGGCATCAGACACAGCCTCCTCATGACCGGCGATTCTCGTGGAAATCTGATACGATAGCAAGCGGCTGAGTGTCCGGCGGCGATTGTTTTGTGCCTGAAGATTTCAATCACGTCTCTCGGCAAGATAAATGCAGTGATTTTTGCGTCTGGCCCGCGGGTGTTTGGCTACCGAAATCTCCTCGGTTCGGAACCCGGCACGACGCAGGTCGCGCAGCAAACCCGGCTCTGCGATTGCCGTCCAGAACGCTGCTCTGCCGCCAGGATTCAGGGCACGCTTAATTGCCAACAAGCCCTCATGACGATAAATCTGCACATTCTGTGACTGAATCAACGATGATGGCCCATCGTCAACATCAAGCAGGATGGCATCGTAACACGATGAGCTTTCAGCCGCATCTCGAATACAGGCATAGACATCATCTTCCACGATCCGTGTTCGCGGGTCATTAAGCAGTTCATCATTAAGCCCATCAAGACATTCACGATTCCATCGCACAATCTCAGGCAACAACTCGGCGACCTCGATTATTGACCCGCTGCCTGTAAGCTCCAGGCAGCGTCTCAGGCTGTAGCCCAATCCCAGTCCGCCAATCAGGATTCTCGGGTTTTTTTTCCTGTCGCGGAAATCACAGCCGATATCAGCGAGTAACAACTCGGAATGCGTCAGGGTCGTGCTCATCACCTGACGATCCTCCATGTAAAGAAAGAACTCACCATCATGCGCATACAGCCGGAACGTTGTTCCGTCCGGGGTGGCAGTCTCGGCAATCTTGGTTGTCGGCCTCATAATTTCTTGGTAAACTTTGTCGTCTTTGCACACAGAAACATTGCAACAAAAACACTCTCGCTTCACTAAAGAGAGCGTGACAAATTCTCCACATTGCCCCCTGTTCCATAAAACATCAAACCATGCACATCCTATTCATTCCAGCAATCGCAACCTGTCTGTTCCTGTTCATACACAGTAACAACGCGGCAGCGAGAGAATCCCGCCCCCCAAACCTGATCTACATCATGGCGGATGACCTCGGTTACGGTGACCTTGGATGCTTCGGGCAAAAGACAATCAAGACCCCGCACCTCGACAAGCTTGCCAAAGCCGGCATGAAATTTACCAACTACTACGCCGGCAATACCGTCTGTCGACCTTCGCGCCTTGCCCTTTGGACAGGCAAACACATGGGACACACCCCTATCTCATCCAATGCCCAATACCTCTTCAAACCTGAAGACATAACCGTGGCGGAATTGCTCAAGGAGAAGGGGTATGCCACGGGAGGTGTCGGCAAATGGGCGATGGGCGGTACCGGGACAAGTGGACATCCTAATGAGAACGGTTTTGATTTCTGGTTTGGTTACCTCGACCAGGGGCAGGCGCACAATTACTACCCCACCCATTTATGGCGAAACACGGAAAGAATACCACTCGCAGGCAACGTGCTTACCGGTAAACCCGAGGATCGTGGGAGAGTCGCAAAAAAACGCACGACCTATTCCCACGATATGATCACCACCGAGGCCCTTGAATTTGTTCGCAAAAACCGGGCACACCCTTTCCTTCTGCATGTCCACTGGACCATCCCCCATGCCAACAACGAGGGGGGCAGAGGCACCGGAAACGGCATGGAGATCCCGAACCATGGGATTTATGCCTCGAGGGATTGGCCGGCAACAAAAAAGGGGGCGGCAGCCATGATTACCCACATGGACAGTGATGTCGGGAAATTAATCGCGCTGCTGGAGGACCTGAAACTGGAAAAAGACACCCTGGTGTTCTTTACCTCCGACAATGGCCCCCACTCTGAAGGCGGTCACAAACATGAAACCTTTAATTCGAACGGACCGCTAAGGGGATACAAGCGCGACCTTTATGAGGGTGGCATTCGAGTGCCGGCAATCGCCTTCTGGCCGGGACACATCGATGCCGGAAGCACTTGTGCCGAGCCGCTGGCCTTCTGGGACTGGTTGCCAACCGCCTGCGAGTTGGCCGGCATCCAAAAGCCCGGGGAGACCGATGGGGTCTCCTTTGCCCCAACCCTGCTTGGCCAAAAGGCCGACCAGTCCTCCCATCCTTATCTATTCTGGAAATTCGGTAAAAAACAGGCCCTGCGCAGGACACACTGGAAGCTCGTGCTCAATAACCCGCAAGCCTCTCCTGAACTCTATGACCTGCAAGCCGATATTGGTGAAAGCACCAACCTTGCTGAAGAGCATCCGGACATCGTTGCCCAGTTGCAACGATTAATGAGGAAGGCTTCCCGATAAACCTGTCCCCTGAGAAAACCAATGCTTCCCAAGTTTTTCATCCTGTTCATCCTTGTTCCTGTTATTGAACTCGTCCTGTTATTCCAGGTCGGCGCCCGCATCGGTCTTCCGGCCACGCTCGGGATCATCATCGTCACCGCCATCATTGGCGTCAGGTTAACAAGAGCCCAGGGTGCGCATAACATGCA
>CAWVVE010000030.1:0-10358 GCA_963933075.1 uncultured Verrucomicrobiaceae bacterium
TGCCGCCATCTGTGCTTTTGCATAGGCCATCCCGAGATCCGGGTCGATTCCCATTACTTCTCCCGTTGCTTTCATTTCGGGACCGAGCACGATGTCAATTCCCGGGAACTTGACGAATGGGAAAACCGCCTCTTTCACTGAATAATGGTCAGGTATTATTTCTTCAGTGAACCCAAGGTCGACGAGTTTCTCCCCCACCATGACTTTTGCAGCTATCTTGGCAAGAGGTATCCCGATTGCCTTGGAGACAAAAGGAACGGTGCGTGAGGCACGCGGATTTACTTCAATGACGTAGAGTTCTTCATCCTTGACGGCAAACTGGATGTTCATCAAGCCGCACACATTGAGTTCCTTGGCCAATGTCTTCGAGGCAACCCGAATCTCCTCCTGCATTTCCTCACTCAGGGAGAAGGGCGGTATGACACAGGCGCTGTCCCCGGAGTGCACTCCGGCCTGCTCGATATGTTCCATGATGGCGCCGATTACCGATGTGTCGCCATCTGAGATGACATCGACATCAACCTCGGTGGCATCCTCAAGGAACCGGTCCACGAGAACCGGCCGTTCCGGGCTCGCCTCAACGGCTGAGCGCATGTATTCGCGAAGTTCATCGTCGTCATGGACAATCATCATTGCCCGCCCGCCAAGCACGAAGCTGGGCCGCACAAGGACAGGATAAGTAATGCGATGGGCGATCTCAACGGCTTCATCCTCGGATGTTGCCGTGCCGGCATCGGCCTGCTTGAGGGCAAGCTTGTCGAGCAGGGCGGAAAAGAATTTGCGGTCTTCGGCCAGTTCAATACTCTCAGGAGAAGTCCCGATGATGGCCACCCCGGATTTCTCGAGATCTTCGGCAAGGTTCAGCGGAGTTTGCCCTCCGAATTGCACGATGGTTCCCCATGGCTGTTCTCGCTCGTGGATATTGAGCACATCCTCAAAGGTCAGTGGTTCGAAATACAGCTTGTCGCTGGTATCGTAATCCGTGGAGACGGTCTCAGGGTTCGAGTTTACCATGATGGTCTCAAAACCGAGCTCCTTGAGAGCGAAGGCGGCGTGAACGCAGCAATAATCAAACTCTATGCCCTGACCGATCCTGTTGGGACCACCGCCGAGGATCATTACTTTTTTCTTGTCGCCATCACGAGCCTCATCCTCGTCACCGTAGGTTGAGTAGTAGTAGGGAGTGAAGGCTTCGAATTCAGCGGCGCAGGTGTCAACGAGCCGGTATGTGGGAATTACGCCTTCTTTCTTTCTCGCTTCCCTGATCTCAAGTTCTGTTTTTCCTTTGAGGTGGGCGAGTTGCTTGTCAGAGAAACCCAGTTTCTTGGCTGCAAGCATGGAGATTGATTCCCCGGACTCCGCGATATCTTGTTCAGCCTCGTGGATTTGCTGCAACTGGCGGAGAAACCACGGGTCGATTCCGGTCATGTCATAGATTTCCGGCACGGACATGCCTATGGCAAAAGCGCTGTGCAGGTAAAAAATGCGCTCGGCGTTGGGCACGGCGATTTTCGCGTGTATTTCAACAGGGTCACTGGTGGAAATGGCCTTACCTTTGCCATCAGCACCAAGTCCGAAACGTCCGATTTCCAGTGAACGCAGGGCTTTTTGCATTGCCTCCTTGAAGGTCCTGCCAATGGACATGGCTTCCCCGACACTCTTCATCTGGGTGGTCAGGATCGGGTCAGCGGTGGGGAATTTCTCAAAGGTAAAGCGCGGAACCTTTACCACGCAGTAATCAATAGTGGGTTCAAAACTGGCCGGCGTTTTCTTGGTGATATCATTTGGCAGTTCATCAAGGGTATAGCCCACGGCGAGTTTTGCCGCGATCTTGGCAATCGGGAACCCTGTTGCCTTTGATGCCAGAGCGGATGAGCGCGATACCCGCGGGTTCATCTCGATGACGATCATCCGCCCGGTTTTCGGGTCGACGGAAAACTGGATATTTGAGCCACCGGTCTCGACGCCGATTTCACGGATAACCGCGAATGATGCGTCGCGCATGATCTGGTATTCCTTGTCACTGAGGGTCTGGGCCGGTGCTACAGTAATGGAGTCCCCGGTATGAACGCCCATGGGGTCGAGGTTTTCTATTGAGCAGATGACCACACAGTTGTCATTGCGGTCCCGCATGACCTCCATCTCATATTCTTTCCAGCCGAGCAGGGATTCCTCGACCAAGACTTCGGTAACCGGAGACAAGTCGAGTCCGCGTGCCAGGATCTCCTCAAATTCTTCACGGTTATAGGCAATACCCCCGCCACTTCCGCCGAGGGTGTATGCCGGGCGGATGATCAGCGGGAAAGGCTTATTGGTAACGCTTGCGATCTTTTGTGCGATTTGCTTTCCTTCCTCGATGGTATGTGCAACGCCGGATTGTGGAAGATCCAGGCCGATCTTGATCATTGCCTCCTTAAAGGCCAAGCGATCCTCGCCTTTCTCGATAGCCTCGGCGTTGGCACCGATCAGCTTGACTCCGTGTTTCTCTAGGATTCCACGGCGGACGAGTTCCATGGCGGTATTCAATCCGGTTTGACCGCCAAGTGTCGGCAACAAGGCGTGAGGTTTTTCCTTGATGATGATTTTCTCCACCACTTCAGGGGTGACCGGCTCGATATATGTCCGGTCAGCGAATTCCGGGTCGGTCATGATTGTTGCCGGGTTGGAGTTAACCAGCACAACACAGTAACCCTCTTCCCTGAGCGCCTTGCAGGCCTGTACTCCGGAATAGTCGAACTCGCACCCTTGGCCAATGACAATAGGGCCGGAACCAATAAGAAGGATTTTCTCTAGGCTGGTATCCTTGGGCATGCGTTGGCTCCTTTGTTGCCATCGCAAGGACGGCTTGTAAAGGGAGTATTCAAGAGATGTGTAAGCTTTATTGTGATTGTTCGGGGGGGTGGTTTCCGCCGGTGGGCGGGGAAAGCCGGGGAAAAGGCTTTTTCCCTGAGTGTTCTATTATAGTTGATCGTTTATTTTGTGTTGATATGATGGGTTTTAGTGTTGGGGCAAACACAAACTAAAGCCATACAAGGCGTGATTCACGGGCTAACCGCCTTATCCTTGGCATTGGCACAGGCCGCTGAGGACCCGAAAGAGCTGAGGGCCCCACCGGCGGATACCAATAGTGGTGAGAGCCAAGAGATTACAGGGACCATGCAGGCCGCCATCAGGAGGCTGCGTGAAGGGCAGTCGCAACTGGATAGGACGGTTTTTCGCAATGAAACCATGGCGCAGATCCACGAGAACCCTTTTGTCCTTTTATGGGATCGCCTGCGCCAGGGCAAACCCTTTGAGGTTCTTGCTGGATTTCCTTTCAGCAGTCTGGAGGTCAGGAGCAGGAGCCCATGGGGGCAACTCGACCTTGGCATCCCGGGTATTCGACAGGCTCAATTAAGCGGTAATTCACGGACACTTGACCGGACGTCTTTTCAGGGCGAGCTCGCTGCCATCAGGAAGGCGGGCTGGAGGATTGCGCAGACTGAATGGCATCACAGTCAATTCCAGGCTGGAGTTGCCACTGGTAAGTCGCAATCCATTGTCTCCTTTGAGATACATGCTGACAACGCTCACCTTAAGAGGCGGTCGATTATCAAGGGGGAACTGGAAGTCATCTGGCGGGCCTTGCGCAAGAATGAGAGATCTCCCGTGGCGGAGGTCATCAAGGTGAGAAACGCTTCCGTGACAGAAAACAAAGGCAACTCCCTCTTCAGGGAATGGTTGTGCCTCGATCCCCGGGAGATTGATCCTGCACGTTATCCCCGAGTGAGCCCGATACTGGTGCACGACCTTAACCGTGACGGTTTGCCGGAGATGGTCCTTGCCGGTTGCAACCTGGTCTACTGGAACAGGGGAAAGGATGGATTTGTTGGCGGCGATTTTCTTGCTGAACCGGTTACTCCCCTCGGCGAGGCAGGGATCCTGGCGGACTTTACCGGCGACGGGTTTGCGGATTTTGTCTCATCGGGGCAAAAAGGCAGCTTGTTGCAGATCTGGGAGGGAGGTCCTGATGGAGGCTTCAAGGCAAAGCCAAGGGTTGCTTTCGGTGTGCCGCTTGAGTATCTCCATGCGTTGTCAGCGGGGGATGTGGACGGTGATGGCGATTTGGACCTTTTCCTTGGGCAATGGAAACAACCCTATGAGCGCGGTTCCATGCCAACTCCCTACTACAATGCCAATGATGGCTATCCGGACTATTTGCTGTTGAACAATGGTAATGGGGGGTTTCGTGATGGCACTGTTGCTGCAGGATTATCCGCCAAGCGGTTACGCCGCACTTTCAGTGCCTCGTTTGCCGATCTTGATGGTGATGTGGACCTTGACCTTGTAGTGGTCTGTGATTTCTCCGGCGTCGATGTTTTCCGCAATGATGGCAAGGGGAAGTTCACTGACGTGACTTCCGAGTGGATTGCGCAGAGGCACGGCTTTGGAATGTCCCACGTGCTGGATGATTTCAACGGGGACGGCCAGCAGGATATTTACATGGTGGGCATGAGTTCCACCACTGCCCGCAGGCTTGATCGACTGGGGCTTGGCCGCAAGGGATATGAAAAACATGATGCCATGCGGGGCCCAATGACCTTTGGCAACCGCATGTTCCTGAGGTCAAAAAATGTTTTCCGGCAACCGGATTACCGCAATGACATGGCGCGCTCAGGGTGGGCGTGGGGTTGCACTTCAGCTGATTTTGATAATGATGGGGACCGGGATCTTTATGTCGCCAACGGTCACCTCAGCGGCAATTCCAGTCGCGACTACTGCACCCGGTTCTGGTGCCATGATGTTTATACCGGGTCATCCAAGCCGGATCCGGAACTACAGGCCATGTATTCAGGAATCCTCGGCGGACTCGGGACGGATTTCTCATGGAATGGATTTGAGCATAATAATCTTTTTCTCAACAGGCAGGGTGAAGGCTTTCATAATCTTGCTTTTCTGCTGGGTGCCGCCCAGGAATTTGATGCCCGGGCTGTGGTGGGGGCTGATCTGGATGTTGACGGGCGTCCCGACCTGCTGGTTGTTGAGTATGATGCCAAGGCTCGCCGCCAACGCCTCCATGTTCTGCATAACCAAATAAAGGCTGGTGGTAACTGGATCGGGTTCCATCTCCCGGATCATCCCGGCCTTCCTGCCAACGGGGTATTGGTCAGGATTTTTGCAGGCGATCGTACATGGTCGCGGCAGCTTGTTACCGGTGATTCATTTACCGCACAGCATCCGGCCACCGTTCATTTCGGCCTGGGTAAATTAACCGAAGTGCAGCGGCTTGAGGTGGTCTGGCCCAACGGCAAGTCATTGCAGGTGGAGAACCCGGGCACCGGGAAGTATCATTCCGTTAACCCCGGCGGATTGTAATTGCGCCCCGGCCTCAGCGATACAATGCCATGGGTGATCATGGTTGCGATCCGGCGCAGATTCCCGGTCAGTCGACCAAATCCCTGATACAGCGCGCGGTGAAGCATTCTGCCTGCAGCAGTGCGCCACTGAAATCTCCACCCGCAGTTACCGGGTTTGTGACAATGGCGCATGGTATTCCCGCTGCCTTTGCCGCCCGGAGACCATTCTCGGAATCCTCCATTACCAGCGATTCCCCGGGTGGAATCCCAAGTGCTTCGGCAGCGGCAAGGAACAAGTCGGGATGTGGTTTTATCCGTGCCACGTCATCACGATTGCGCAGGGCATGGAAATGCTTGAGGATGTCGAGCTTTTCCAGCCACCCGGCTACCCATGCCCGTGAAGAGCTTGAGGCAACAGCGAGGTGGAGTCCTTGAGAGCGTGCTTTTTTGATAAATTCCCTTACCCCGGGGCGGGCATCCTGGGCAGCGAGACGATCCCGGATTATTTGCTCCCGCTCCATGTTGATGGTTGACCAGTCAAATGCCTTCCCGGTGCGGTTCTCCAGTTCGGTTTCGGGACTGAACTGTCCGAAATCACTACCCACGCACTTCTTGTAGGTTGCCAATTCGAGAGATTGTCCATGGCGGCAATAGACTTCCTGCCAGCTCTCATAGATAGCCGTTTCGGTATCAACGAGGAGCCCGTCGAAGTCAAAGATAATGGCCCGATGCATGGTCGGTAGTTAAAGTGTCCTAAATCTTCAGATTTTTTGCGTAAGTTACCGCTGCCAATGCGAAATGTTCGGCTATGGGTTTTAATTTCCCCTGGAACAGGAGGCCAAGGCGCAGTGCAGGGAATCCACGCAGTGCGATTTTTCGCAACCCTGCCGGAATCTTAATTCCGGGAGCATCAATAGTGAGACCGTAGCCATATCCACAACTGGTATACCTTGTCACCAGTTCCAGTGAGGTCACTTCAACCGTTGGAGTCCATACGAGTTCTCGTTTTACCAGCTCATCATGGAAAATACTGTTAATCTCGTGCTCTGAGGAAAGCGAGATCAGGGGCTTGTCTATCCTGCCGGTTGAATTCTTGGAAATGGCCGAGAATCCCTTCACCTTATTGCCTTTTGGGGTAATCAGTATTAATGGCAGGCGGAGTAATTCGATGGTCTTGATTGCCGAGGGCATTGATTTCTGTAGTGTTGAGATGGCGAAATCAATCTCCTGGTTGGCCAGCAGCACTTCAATGTCTGAAGGCTTGACCGCTTCCTGCAGCGTTAGACGGAGATTGGGTTGCTTGCGCCGTATTCTTTCAAGGACATCCGGGATATGATTGGCGAGCACAGTGCCGGAGGCGGCCAATCTCAGGTGAGCGCTTTCCTCGCCGCGTAATTGAGATGCCACGTCGGGCAGCCCGGAAAAGAACGGGGAGATAAATTTATGAAGCTCGAGGCCCGCCGGTGTAAGCGCGAAGGGTCGCCGGCTGAAGAGCTTCACGCCCAGTTCGCGTTCGAGCTGCAGCATCTGGCTTGATACTGCCGGTTGCTGGATCCCATAAGGCATCTTGCGCACAGCTGGTGTGATCCCGCCGAATGTTGCCACATAGTAAAAGAGCTCAAGGTGGTGGACATTCGGGGGAGACATCTGGTTTGTGAATATATATAATCGATGCTGTTCATTTCCATCTCATTTGTATCAAATCCGCGCAATTCACGTGGTTACTTGTCGCTGATGCCGGTTTTTCCGGCCATTGGCCGGGAATAGTGCTGATTTAAAGGGGTTCCAGTGATCGAGCACAGGCAAAAAAGGGCTTGCCGGAACCCTTGATTTGTGGGAGTTTTCCCGCCCCTCATCCCTAGCGGCGGGGATTACTTCAGCCGCAGCACATTATCTTAGACCAACATGTCCTACGCGATTTTTAAAACCGGCGGTAAGCAGTATAAAGTTGCCGAGGGTGACAGGGTTGACGTCGAGAAGCTTGACCTTGAGGTTGGAGCATCCGCCACCTTTGAAGACGTGCTTTTTTATTCAGGCAATGATGGGGTGAAGATCGGTGACCCGATAGTCAGCGGGGCAAGCATTACTGCAGAGGTTGTTGATCAGGTCCGTGCGAAGAAGGTTACAGCATTCAAGTTTAAGCGCCGTAAAGGCCATCAAAAAACCAAGGGGCACCGCCAGCCGCTGACACGGCTTGCCATTACGGGTATCAGTGCCTGATTGGATTTCATCATAACCATTAATCATCAGTCATGGCACATAAGAAAGGTCAGGGTAGCGTAAAGAACGGGCGTGACAGTAATTCCAAGCGCCGGGGAGTTAAGAAATTCGGCGGCGAGAAGGTGATCCCGGGAAATATTATTTTGCGCCAGTGTGGCACCAAGTGGCGTCCGGGCAGCAATGTCGGGCTGGGCAGGGATTACACGATCTATTCTCTGGTTGAGGGTAATGTGCGTTTTGACCAGGACGGCCGGCGAGTGAACGTTGATCCGGTTTTAACCGGGGTTTAGCGGTCAGTCATTATTCCTTGCCGGGAGGAAGTATCATTTTTCACGAAGTTTCGTGTCCCCGTCCCTGAACGTGGTTCTGGTAGCGCCAGAAATACCGCAGAATACCGGTAATATCGGAAGGTTGTGCCTGGCGGCAGGCGCACGGCTACACCTCGTGGAGCCCCTCGGCTTTGAACTCGGTGAGAAACAACTGCGTCGCGCCGGGCTTGATTATTGGGAACGGGTTGACATCAGGATCTGGCCTTCTTTTCCTGAGTTGTGTTCGGATGCAGTGGCCGGGGCGAAATTCTGGTTTTTCACCACCAAGGGGCAGCGTGATTATTGGGATGTTGATTATGCACGGGGGGATTACCTGGTTTTCGGTCGGGAAACCAAGGGCCTGCCGGAAAGCATGCTGGAGGAGCATGCCGAGAGTTGCGTGACCATTCCCATGCAGGAGGATGTGCGCAGCATTAACCTTGCCACTTCCGTGGGCATAGGTACCTACGAGGCTTTGCGCAGGATTTCCATGGCCTGACCCATGGTCCCTTGGGCCAAGCTATTACAGGGTAGCTGCTCACCCTTGACCTTGGCGTCTGTGCGGCTTGATTGGGGGATGCCTGCCGCCTCATCATCCGTCCGCCCTGCCGCTGTGCAGGAGGGATCTGCGCAACCGGTTCTCAGGGCGGTGAACCTGCAGCGCAAATTTTCAATGGGAACGTCGACGGTTGAGGTCCTGAAGGGGGTTGATTTGGAGGTGGGCCGAGCCGAGTTGCTGTTTTTAAGGGGTGCTTCCGGCGCCGGCAAGACCACCCTCCTGTATATTCTTGCAGGGCTCGAGCGCCCGGACTCGGGAGATGTATTCGTGCAGTTTGGGCGCCACGGGGGGCAATCCCTCTACACGCTGCCAAAACGTTACCAGGCCCAGGTGCGTAATTTACAGACAGGATATGTGTTCCAGCACTATTGCCTGTTACCTGACCTCACTGCCCTTGAGAATGTTTGCCTGCCGGCAATGATGGCCGGTAACCCGCAGAGAGAACGCGCTGCGGATTTCCTTGACCGGGTTGGGCTTGGTGATCGTCTGCATCACCGGCCAACCGAACTCTCCGGCGGGGAACAGCAGCGGGTTGCCATTGCCCGTTCCCTGATTAATAACCCTGAAATCCTGTTTGCGGACGAGCCCACCGGGAATCTGGACTCGGTTACCGGCGGCGGTGTCATGGAGACATTGCTGGAGATTGCCACCGATGCCAAAAAAACATTGATCGCGGTCACTCACGATTCCAAGTTAGCCTCTCTCGGTGATCGACAACTGGAACTGACCGATGGACGAATTATCGACTGAAGCCCTCAACCAACCGTATCATGCACATATACATCGACGGCGAGTATTTCGCTAAACAGGATGCTAGAATCTCCGTGTTTGACCACGGCTTGCTCTATGGTGACGGGATTTTTGAGGGAATCCGCTTTTACAACGGGCGTGTGTTCCGATTGCAGGAGCATATCCGGCGGTTGTTTATCTCGGCGAAGGCCATCCTGCTTGAGATAGGGCTTACAGAAGGTGAGATCGTGGAGGCGGTTTGCGCAACGATCCGCAAGAATAATCTAGCCGATGGGTATGTGCGTCTTCTGGTGACCCGTGGAGTCGGCAGCCTGGGGCTTAATCCTTTTGCCTGTAAGAAAGCCTCGGTGATTATCATTGCCGATAAGATCGCGCTTTATCCTGAGGAAAAATATCAGGTGGGGTTGAAGCTGATCACCTGTGCGAGCCGGCGTCCGGCATCCGATGCGCTGAGTCCTTCGGTAAAATCGTTGAATTACCTGAACAATGTCATGGCCAAGGTGGAAGCTATCCATGGCAATGCCGAGGAGGGGTTAATGCTCAACGCGCAGGGTTATATTGCGGAATGTACCGGTGACAACATATTTGTGGTGCGGGACGGGAAGATTACCACCCCGCCATCCTCTGCCGGTGCTTTGCCCGGGATTACCCGCGATGTGATTTTTGAGATTGCCGGGGAGATTGGCATTGAACTCCGGGAAGCCGAACTTACGCGGTATGATGTCTATGCCGCTGATGAGTGTTTTTTGACAGGGACGGCTGCCGAGGTGATTGCTGCCGTTGAACTCGACCGGCGCCCGATTGGTGATGGCAAGCCGGGTCCTGTCACGACGCGTTTTATCGATGCATTCCGCAAACTTGCCGGTAGTGAGGGAGTGCAAATAGCGGGATAGTGCGCGCAACCGGAACTTTTCATTCAACTTGCAAGATAATCAACGACCGACCCTAAGGTTGGGAATAACCCTGCATACACATTGAGGCACTCAAGATGTGAGGCATGGATCATGCGGGTTTCGGCTGAATTATCCGTCAACTTCTCTTATTATGTTCCACAAGGATAAAAATTCCGATTCTCACGTTGAGACGGTCTCCGTACTGCGTAGGTTTCAGTAATGATTTGTGATGTTTGTCAGGACAAGCATGCCACCGTCTATCTCACCCAGATTGTCGACGGGCAGATGCAAA
>CAWVVE010000031.1:0-10204 GCA_963933075.1 uncultured Verrucomicrobiaceae bacterium
TATCCCCTGATGGCATCAATAAGCAGATGGTTAGCCGTCTCGGCCGCATTTTTCCCAAACATTCCTGTTTCGGTCATACGCTCGAGATGATCCCGCACCGTCTCCGTCACTGACACCGTCAGTTGAACAGAGGAAATCGCATTTTTTTGCCTTGGCATCCAGATTTAAATTCATTAAAAATGGCATTCTTTTCTATCATTTGCAAATTTTTATTTTGAGAATTATAGCAATTCTGATTTGATAATAATTTTGGGGTTATTTTCCGTATCTTTTGAAATCTTCAGGATCTTGCTGTGGAGGGAGGCTTTGGAGTGGGCTTGCCCTGGGCACAACCAAAGCAGAAAAACTGCTATTTATGCACCACTTCTCAGCTCGTGGCATGATGCTGCTGATGCATTGCGGTTCACCGCCACACTGGCAAGGATCCCGGTCATCCCATCTTCAAGAGACGTCTTCCAACACCCAAGGAACCCGGCTGCCCCAAGCCGTTACCAAAAAACTGGCACCTCCAACCAACCGTTACGCCAAGCCAGCCATTCTTACCGCCGCCCTAAATTCCCCAATGGCCTAGAAATCAAACTTGTTGTCGGGATTGTCCAGGTTGTCATAGCGATTTGACTTGGCATCCGTCTCAAGAACAAGTTTGGCATCGGGAAGTGCCTTGCGCAATTTACTCAGGCCATCCGCGGTAATCTTGGTTTGCCATGTATAGAGCGCTTTGAGCTTGCGATGTTTGGCAAGAGTGGGAAGCGCCGCATTACTTACTCCTGTCCCATATAAGTTGAGGTGTTGCAGTGAACGCAATCCTGATAAGTGCTCAAGGCCCTTGTCCGTAATCTGGGTGCGACTCAGGTTGAGGTGGGTCAAACGCGCCAGTTTTCCAATATGCTTAAGACCCTCGTCTGTTACCTTTGTTCGGCTGAGGTCCACCTCCACTACATTGGGAGCAATATGCAGAATCTGCTCAATCTCCTTGTCGGTTGTCTTGTGATAAGTGGAAATCCACTCGACCACGAGCTGCTGCGGAAGATTCACCGCAAGCTGACTGATCGTTGCCCCAAGCCCCTCCAGATGGGCAACCGCATCGGCGTTTGGTTCCCGCATGGGCATCGCCATCACCTTGGCAACGTCAAGGTCAGCGGCTATCTTTCCAATATCTCCGCCGCTTCCACTGCCGAACCGGGCACCATCATCAATCCACTTCTTGATTAGGGCAATCTCCTTGGCGGATAAAGGGCCGCCATCATCAGTCGGGGGCATCAGTTCCTCATCGGTCTTTGGCAGTGAAACGCGGATAAAAAGTTCACTGCTGGAGGCATCCCCAGGCTCAATAACCCTGCCCGCACGGATACCTCCGGATGTATTAAGGGCAAGACCGGCCTTTGGTTTCTTGTCACTTTCCTTCTTTTTCGCGGTGTGGCACGAATTACATTTGGAGGAGAGTATCGGTGCTATTTGTTTCTTGAAATCAACGCCTTGCCCGGGGGATACGGTTGCTACAAGAAGGAAAAGGACAGGACAAATGAACTTATTAATCATCATCACCATTTTTATGTACAAAAAGGGGGACACGGTAACACGTGTCCCCCCCGTTAATCGGATAATCTTTACGCGAAGATCTCTTTCACCGGCTTAGCCTCATCACCAATGGTAAAGGGCCTTCCTGAAGGTGATGTCACAACCCGTTCAGTCGGCAGGCCAAGGGCATGGCCGATAGTGGCATTGAACATCCCAGGGGTTACGATCCCCTCTTTAACGGTATGCGCTTTTCGGTCAGTTTCGCCATAAACAAAGCCGCCTTTCACTCCGCCACCCGCCATCAGGGAACTGAAGGCCCGGGGAAAATGGTCCCGGCCGGTATTGTCGTTAATGTCCGGCGTACGACCAAATTCGGTGCCAAGTGCGACCAAAGTATGGTCCAGCATACCTCGACGCTCGAGGTCGGAAATCAAACCGGCAAGTGCCTGGTCAAGAATCTGGCACCGAGCCTCAACAGAAACAAAGTTATCACTGTGGGTGTCCCAGCCGCCAAGGTTAACCTCGACAAAGCGCACCTGATGCTCCACCAGACGACGTGCAAGCAGGCAACCCTGTCCAAAGCCGTTGTTCCCGTAAAAGTCACGCACCTTGCTGTCCTCATTCTTAATGTCAAAAGCCTTCAAGTCCTCACTGGTCATGAGCTTGATCGCCTCATCATAAAGACCATGGTATGTCTTGATCTGCTTCTGCTTGAAACGCCCGTGGAAATCAGAATTCATCTTGTCCGCCAATGAAAGCCTGTGATCAAACTCGGCCTTGCTGACAGAGTGGGCACGCTTGGAATCCTTCAACCCGGCATTGGCGTTGCCGAGTGGAACCCCCCCGTATTTGGCTCCCATGAACCCGCCGGTGGCATTTTCCGATGAGCCGCCAATGGCAACAAACCCGGGAATGGTTGTATTGCGGCGACCCGAAAGGCGCATGACCCAGGCTCCCAGTGCCGGGTGGACAATGGTTCCGCGCGGTGCATAACTGCGGTGAAGGAGGTATTGTCCCTGCTCATGAGCACCCTGATTGCTGCGCATGCCGCGAAACAGCGTGATGTGTTTCATGACGGCAGCTGTCTTGGGCAGGAAACCGGATATCTGAACATTATCAGCACTGGTGTCTATGACTGGCGTGGGACCCTGCACATCCTGGTTTTCAGGCTTGGGATCAAAAGTATCCAGATGGCTCATGCCTCCGGACATATTAAGGAAAATCACGCTTTTGGCCGTGCGCGGGCGCATGGGCGGTGCCGCACCGAAAGTATCACTGGTCGCCACAGTTGCACCAAGCATAGGCAGAACGCTGACACCAAGATAACTGTGGGCAGCACCAATCATGAATTGTCGACGGCTCACTTCGTCGCCTTTGTGGAATAAGTTCTTCTCTGACATTTGTTTTTGGGTTGGGTATTGGTTTTTGTGATTGAGTCGGCGCAAGCCGGATGGTAATCGAATTGTTGCAGGGTCTACTGGATAAACATGAACTCTGCCGTTGATATTAAGGCGGAGACTGCATTACGGACTGCCGCGCCGCGGTTCCTCTTAAACTCATTGAGGAACAACTCTTTCTCGCCCTCTGATGGCCTGCGAGAGAGTATACTGAGGAAAATCCGGTCAATTTTATCCGCGTCCGTCCTGCCGTCGTTGACAACTTTAAACACTTTCGAACCACCGTTACTGGTAATTTGTTTCTCAATATGGCCATTGAGAATCGACAACACCTGAGTCACGTCGGAGTCCGTGCTGGCATTTTCAATCACCTCGCGATCTGATTGCCCGAACTGACGCAGGAAATGCCCATTGGGCATCGGCGAGCTCAGCTCGGAGGCACGCATTTCCTGTCCATATTTTCGAGCATTCTGGGCCATCATCATCTCCATCTTCATTTTGCCGCTGGCTTTTGCACCGCCGCCTTTATCGCCCTTGATCTGCTTGTGCAGATTCTCGGCATATTTCCATACAGCCGCGGGAGAATCGATAGCAATCACCTCACTGTAGATATCCTTCATTGTTTTCTTACCCACCAGAACCGGACGGTTACGGAACATGATCGCACCCCCGCTGTAGCCGTTGCCTTTGCGGACATCGGGCTTATCAATCTTCAGGGTAAGGAGTGAATCCCAAACCTGCTCAGCACTGAGCCTCTTGAGCTGTCGACCGTTGAAATTATAAGGTGAACGTGCCGGATGCTGTGCCGGGCTCGGCGCCAGCTGAAACGTATAGGTGTGAAAAAGAACTTTCTGGAACGCTTTCAGGTCATAATTCAGATCGACCAGCAATTCCTCCAGGTAAGCCATAAGGGCGGGATTGGAAGGTGCTGCGCCGGAGCTGAAATTATCCAGCGGCTCAAACAGGCCCGTGCCCATCACCCGCTTCCACATACGGTTGGCAATGACCTTGGTAAAACGCGGGTTCTGCGGGCTCACCATCCAGTCTGCAAACTCCTGCCGGGCCTCACCCGCACCCTTTGCCTTGGACTTCAGGCTTACCCTGACATTCTTGCCAAATCCTGACAGGGACTTTGCGCCAACCCGCTCGCCCGGCTTGCCATCACGATATTTATAGTCATCGGGCAACTTGATGCTGCCATTACCCGCATCAGCAACTGAAAAATCAAAAACCGCATAGCGGATCAAGCGTGAAACATCACGCAGGCCACGGTCCATTCCCTCCTCATCCTCCTTGTCCGAAAGATAGCTGGAGAAGGAATCCCTTTCCCCGATCTTCATGCCCGCAGTGAACGCGGCCATCTCGTAGAATTCCATCTGCTTCCATGAATCGAAGGGATGATTGTGGCACTGCGCACACTCAATGCGGGTACCAAGGAAAATCCGCGTGGTGTTCGCCATGTTGTCCTTCAGCATCCCCTTGTCACGCATGTAGTATCCCACTGCGCCATTCTGCCAGCCTCCACCTGTGGCGGAAATCAGCTCGTGCACCATTTTGTTATATGGCTTGTCCTCAGCAATGGCGTCCTTGATCCACTTGATGTATGGCGCCCCTGAGGTGTTCTGGAAACTATCAGTGGCCCGCAACAGGTCGGCCCACCAGTTAAACATATGCATGTTGTAGCCGTAGGATCCGATCAGGGTGTCAATCAAGGCAACCCGCTTACCGCTTTCCTCACTGTCGAGGAACTCCGCGGCTTCCTCATAACTGGGTATACGGCCGATTGCGGTAAGGTAGCTGCGGCGCAGAAATTCAGCATCCGTGGATTTGGGCAGGGGGCGTGTCTGCTTTCTCCGGAACTCGGCACCAACGAGTTTATCAACCTTCCTGGCCGCTGCCAGTTGGAATTCCTTGGACTGGTTGGGTGCTACTGCACCGGACCGGAGACCCAGCTGGGCGCTGGCACTACCGGCATTAAAAAGGGCAAATACAATCGCCGCTATGTTGAGGGCAAACAGCTGCTTCATAGGCTTAACTATAACGTAACTAGTGCATTCTGAACAATAGAAAAGGTATGCCCCATCACCTCGTGACACCGCAGACCTGCCGTTTTATTGATTTTAGCTGATTCCGCCACAAAAAAACCCGCTGAAGCCCGTATTTAAAGGATTTTTGGCATCACTCCTCAGGAATTGGTGAGGGGTTTTCTCCACGGAAATGGGTGTTTACTGAGGGTTTCCCTGCCGATTTTTCACGAAAAATGGACTTTTGAGCTGAAAATGCCCTATTTCCTGCGGGCAGGAAATGGGAATTTCCAGCCCCCGTCACCCGCAACGCGGATATCACGCCGCTGGAAGCCAAGCCAAGCCAGCCACGAGAACAACAGGGCAAACGCCAGCAGGCCAAGGACAGGCCGGATATGCAGGTCGCGCATGGCATTAGCCTGAAAATAGGTAAGGGGAGAAAACCTCGCCGCCACCTCAAGTTGGGTGATTGCCTTGGCGAGGCTGGTGATAATCTCCCCGGCTAAAACAATAAACCCGGTGGTCATTGCCGCAGTCACTCTGGAGGGCATCATCATGCTCAATGCCAACGCCAGTGTCATGAAAAACGCACTCACTGCTAGGACTGAAACGTAGGGCAACAAGAGCTGGCCAGGCGAAAAATGAAGAGAGCCTGCACGCAAAACCCCGCACCACAACCCAATCCAGCCCAAGCCCAGAATAGCGATCAGTGCACAGCACAGTGTGAGTAATCGCCCGAAAAAAACCGATGCACGGTTGGCCGGGTGAGCAAGCAGGAAGTCGAGGATGCCGCGCTCCTCATCAGATGCCAGCATGCCACTGCCGGCCACGGCACTGAAAATGCCCAGGATGAGCGGCAGGAAGGCAAAATAACGCAGTGCCAGAAACCCCTGTGGAGTGAATATCTCCTCAGCCTCTTCACCTCCAATAAAGCTTTTCACCAGGGGCTTAAGCCCCTGAATAACGGGTCTTAGCTGGCGCTCATTTTCTGCGACGAGATCATAAAAAGGCACCGTTATCAGCCCCAGCAACATCAGCGGAATACCCCAACCGAGTATGGTCCAGCGTAAGCGCCATGAGGAAAAACGGAAAATTGTCCAGAAGGGTGCCATGGAAAATTAATGCCCGCCGGCTGGCTCTTGTTCACTCCCGTAATGAGCATGGAATGCCTGCTCCAAGCCACATTGCCGCGTCTCCAGAGATGCCACCGGGTAATCTGCCAGCCATTTAACAAGCGCGTCCATCTTGCCTGTTACCGCGAGTTGAATAAAACGCCCATCATCATCAGAATTGATCAATTCCACTCCCGCTAATCCAGCCAGTTGTGACTTTTCAAGAATCACGGGAGCAGCAAACACCACCCGCACCTCAACGGTTCCCCTTGCCGCTAAGTCCGATGTGGCAGCCACCTCGACAATCCTTCCATCACGAATGATGGCAACCCGCCCGGCAACAGCTTGCACCTCGGTTAATACATGAGAGGAAAAGAATACCGTCGCGCCGCCTTGCTGGGCCTCTGCCACCAGCTCCATCACCGTCTGTTGCACCAGAGGATCAAGCCCGCTGGTAGGCTCATCAAGTAACAACAATTCAGGTTGATGCATGAAGGCGGCAACAATGCCGATCTTCTGCTTGTTGCCCTTGGAGAGGTTCTTGATCTTTGACGCCGTGTTTAATTCCAGCCGCTCGGACAAAGCACCTGCTCGGCGACGACATGCTGAATCGCCTCCGCGAAGCTGCCTTAAAAACCTCAATGCCGAATTGACGGTAATATTCTCATCAAGACGAAGTTCCCCGGGCAGGTATCCGCAACGTGCCCTCACGGCAACCGGATCCCGCTGTGGATCATACCCCACTATCCTCAGTAACCCGGATGAAGGCCGGATTAAGTCCAGCATGCAGCGGATTGCCGTGGTCTTCCCCGCACCATTGGGCCCAAGAAAACCAAATATCTCACCACGTTTCACTTCAAAACCAATCCCACTCAATGCCTGGAACCCGCCATAAGACTTGGCGAGGTTCTCAACCTTGATTACAGAATGGCAGGCTTTACTCATCTTGAAACTTCATGCGCGCCGGGTCAACCCAGAGGCGTGCCGGCAACCCCTCAGAAATATCTTCAAGGTGCGGAGCGAGAATTTCAACCACATGCGGATCCTGAAAATGTTCCGGCTTTGTTTCAGGATGTGGCCAATAAATATAAGCCGGCACGGCTACCCCGGCAGCACCTGCAATCTTAATGTCAAAGAATGAAAAATCCTCCGCGGGGCAGCCCGGATGCCACTGGACCTCCTGATACGTGACAATGGGCCGCTGTGGTTGCGGTAAAAGTGGCGCCACCGAGACATTAATCGTGCCATGATAAAACCCTTCCAGCTGGAGGCCGAGTCTCGCGAATATCGGCAACTGCAGGGCAAGCGTGCCAGCAGGAAAGCGGGGATCCCCGCCGCCACCTGATGCCACGCCGTGACCGCGGACTACTTTCCCGTTAATCAACATGGCATCCCGAGCGCCAACTGCCAGGATCCTGCATTGGCACCTCTGTGGAAAGCCGGGACAAAGGGGTTAGCACTCATAGCAATACCATTCCGGCAAACATCAACATATCCACGGAAAAAAACCTGTCCTTTCCATTCATCCTGACCAACTGTCTTCACGCATGTCTGAACACCGGGCAACACTTACTTGGCAACACGATGGCGGGGAATTCACCTACAAGGCTTTCTCGCGGGAACATCGCTGGGACTTTGGCAACGGCCAGGTCCTTGATGCCTCAGCTGCGCCTGATTTCCTTGGCGACAAGGCACTTGTAGACCCTGAGCAGGCCTATGTCGCCTCGCTTTCCAGTTGCCATGCCTTGACCTTCCTTGCACTCTGCTCCCTGCAGGGAATAGCTGTCGAGAGCTACACCGACGAGGCGGTTGGCTTCCTTGAGAAAGCCGATGATGGCAAACCATGGTTGGCCCGCGTGGAGTTACGGCCCAAAGTCACTTTCGGTGACGGCGCCATGGCCGATACCGGCAGGATCAAGGACCTCCATCACAAGGCACATCTTGAATGTTTTATTGCCCGGTCAGTTAAGACCGCAATTACAGTCATTGATTAAAATCCCTTGAACGTCCCGAGCGCTTGGGCCCGACACGAGACATTCCAGGTCACAAAGAATGAAATTGGGAACTATTGCGATGTTCGTTTTGCTCTGTGCCACGGTTTTTATCCGGGCGGAGCAACCGGATGATCTCCCCGGGCACCAACAGGCAAACGCCATTGGTCGCAAGGCATTGAAGGCAGAAATTGAAGCGCTGCGCGTGCAGGAGGTGGCCTGGCGCAAGATCAACTGGAAAACCTGCCTGCTCGATGGCATACGGGCGTCGCGGAAGCAAAACAAGCCGATGGTCCTGTGGGTCTTTATTGACCTCCCGGTCGACGACAAACGATGTTGAGTGTTTGCCGGTGCCGCCCGTGAGGCAGTATTTTCCAACCCCGAAGTCGTCGCTCGTATCCAGAAGGATTTCATCCCCGTTGCGCTTAAGGCCGGCACCGTCCAGAAATCCGCTGCCGGAATCGAGAGTGGAATCTACCGCCAGCTTCGCCGCACCCAGCCTGCCGCTCAGGGCATCTGCACGATGAACTCTGCCGGCAAGGTAATTGCCTGGTCACTCTCCTTTGATGACAATGAAAGCGTGCTGACATTCCTGGGACACGCCAAGAAACGCTTTAATTCCCACCCCAATTCCGGGCTGGCCGCAGAACGTTTCAGGCGCTTTCCCAGCTCCCAACTCCCTGATGTTCCTGACGACGGGATGAAATTGAAAATCCCAAAGAAACATCACGCGGATGATCGCTGTCCTGGTGAACTGCGCATGTCAAGGGGTTCACTCCCCGGAAAAATCGTTGGTCGTGCGTTCGGCAAGGACGGTAAGCCGCTCTCGGGGATAAGGAGTCAGGACAACTACGTCGAGGACACCCTGGAGATCTCAAGGGCTATGCAGGTAGAGTTACTGATGGCATCTGACAAGGCGGTGGGTCGCTTCCTTATCCCGCAGTTACTGGCAAGGGAGTTCGTGGGCAATGCCTACCTTGGAATGCTCGACGTGAACCCGCTCGGCGGTGACCGGGTGCGGGCAAAGCTCCTCGAGGAATCCATCCAGCTCTGGGCACAAAAACATGGTGACGGGCAACTGGTCATCTCAGGCACCTCACGGGTAAACTCCAAAAACCGTGAGGGGGTAGTCGCCGACACCGGACGTAAGTGGAACCATCTTGTCGATCTCAAATGGCACGGCTTTATGAACCTGAATGCTGAAGGCATCCGGGAAATCGTCCTCTCTGCCCGTGGACATGAGAAACTCAGCTGGGGAGGCCCAGGCAGCCGGGTAAGCCCGGATGCGGCAAAAAACCCTGTCGCGCACCTTCCCTCCGGCCATTCCCTGGATATCTCAAGCGCGGTGCGCTACGGGATCACCGCCAGATGAGCTCATTCGCCTGCCTCCGGCCCGGCCCGCTCTCAAGATTAACTCTGCCGTTCACTTAAACCCGCCACCCGTTATCACCGCTGGTTATGAAGCGAAAAATCAACATTCCCGATCTGCTTCTATACCTTGTATGCCTGTCTGCTTTTGGTTGTAACATGGGGCATCCGGTCAAGACAGATAAGAAGGTGTCGGAATCTGACTTGCTTGGATCGTGGACTTACCGAACAGAGGTTAACATAACCTTAAATAAAAATAGGAATGGGACACAGTTATTTGAATCAAAGGTCTACCCCATAACATGGGAACTTACTGAAGATAATCACATCAAACTAAACTCCATACGTTATAAATTCGGCCCTGAAGTTAAAATGGAAAACTTTCAATTCATCATATCCGATGATTACAGAGATCACTTCTATATTTTTGGCGGACCTGTCGATTTCGACAATTATGAGATATGGGAAAAGCAATCATGACCAGTCAGAGCACGCAATGTCGCTAGCGCGCCATCGAGTGTCTTCTACGTTATTCGCCGGAATCCCCCATTGCCCCAGCTACGTGTAAAAACGCCCGCACCGCGGCACATTTACAAAGCACTGTGCGAGGTCGACCCGCCAAACGAATGGAATTTCAGGTGCTCTCGTCACATTCCCACAGTATAATTGGCTCCCCAGAAAAATGTTCCGCGGCTTTCTCCTTACCACCCTGATTATCACCCTGGCATTGCCGGCAAGTGCCGTCATCAGGCCCGGCCTGAAACCCATCAATCCCGACAAGTTAAGTGAATCCC
>CAWVVE010000032.1:0-10191 GCA_963933075.1 uncultured Verrucomicrobiaceae bacterium
ATGTGGATCGTTATGAAATGCATCCCGTCTTGCAATACCTTCCGCCATAGCAAGGGCGCTCTGCGTGTTCGTCCGGTGTGTCGCAGCGGCTAATTGACTGAGAACCTCGGCTGAATTCTCAGAACTGGCGATTGAAACAAGCCTGTTTAATCCTGATTGCCCCCTTGAGGAGTCTACAAATCTTTGTATTGCATACCCCCTTACGCCGGGATCAGTAATTTCGTACTCGAGAAGATCATTTCCAACCATGAGTGCAAGCTCAACATCAACGACGTGCTTCAATTTCATTCCCATGCCGCCCCGTTTCGTGACTTCATCGGCAACAAGAGCAAGGATCCCCTGGTCAGCATCCACTCGACGCTGCAATTCGAGCAATGCCATGCGCCGAAACCATCGCGAGCTCTGGTCAAGACCGGCAATCAGTTTCACTAAGGGCATCCTGGCTATATCTGTCGCCTTAGTGAAACCCCTTCCCTTTGAACGAACCCTATAAACGCGACCCTTTTCATGATCAATGTCACCTTCATGGTTGCGGTAATGGTTAACCTGCCGGTCATGCCAATCCGCAATGTATAACGATCCATCCGGTGCCGGGGTAATCATCACCGGTCGAAACCACGGGTCAGTGGATTGGACAACACGTTCAATGTCCCGCGTCTGAAAAGTGGATCCGTTTGGAAATATCTCACTCATAACCACATTGTTATGCATCACATCCACGCCCCAAAGCTTGCCCTGATAACGCTCGGGAAGCTCATTCTCTTCATAAATAATGAACTGGTGGGTAAATCGCTCAACCGCAACATTTTTCATTGCCGGGAAATACCCATATGCATACGGATTGGTCAGTGCTCCGTGCTTCCCCCAACTTTTACGGTAATAGGCTCCCTGCACATAATGAAAGCCGCGGGTATCCCCGCCATTGTGCCCTGAGTAAACCCTGCCGCGTGAATCGACCTCGACACCAAACGCATTGCCTCCGCCCTCGGCAAAAATCTCATAGATTCTTCTTTCCGGGTGATAACGCCATATATTCTGCCCCATCGACTTAACGGCCTGCTCGGGAGAATCGATCCCCGGTCTTATAATCGACGCGCTTACTGTGCTGCCTTGCGCTCCGTAGAGCCAGCCGTCCGGCGCAAATACCAGACTGTTGGCTATGGAGTGCGTGTCCTCCAGACCGAATCCGCTGAGGTGAACCTCCGGGGCTCCGTCAGGAATATCATCCCCGTCACGATCCCTGTAGAAGAGAAGATAAGGTGGATTTGTTACCCACACTCCACCATGACCATGAGCCACGCTTGTCGCCAGATTCAAGCCATCGACAAATACCTTGTGCCGATCATAGGAGCCATCACCATCTATATCTTCATGAATGCTGATCCTGTCCCTGCCGCGAAACTTAGAATCAAGGGCATGCGGGGGGGGAGGAGGCATCCGGTCATATCCCACCCGCCAGACTTTGTCCCGGCTTAGCTCCACCAGTCCTGCCGGATCCGGATATTGAATGTATTGGACAACCCATAACCGCCCCTTCATGTCGAAACTCATGTGCAGAGGCTGTTGCACCAGTGGTTCACTTAACACCAAATCTATCTGCAGATCATCGGGGACCTTGATGTCCAGAACCTTGTTCACTGAAGCGGACTCTCCACCACGCTCCTCGCCAAGTGCCCAATCAATTGCATTGAGGAGCATCCTTTTAAAATCATCACGCCTGAAATCCTTAACATGCCCGAGTGATGTATAAAAACTTCTGCCCCCCCATTTACTCTTGTAAACCCAAGCAACAGGTTGCTTCTGATCAACCCCGTCAGCACGACCCTCCATCAGTACGGTGGTCCCGGGAGCAAGAGGGAGGACCTTATAAAGTGACCCCCCAGTTGGAAATTCCAAGTCTTCGATCCCCTTTAGCACAGGATGACCGGCAACCGCCGGCTTGGCAGACGTTGAAAGCTTGTTGCCGTGATGATCGTTATAGTTCCCACCAAAAACATCAGCATCAAAGCTATCCCATGTCCGATGCCCTGAAGGCGCGGGTTTTCCTCTCAGGGAAAACGCATGACTCGAAGTGCGGATGCCTATGACCGGTTTTCCGGATTCAATAAACTTCCGGATCGCTGTCAACTGACTTGCCGGAGGCGACCGCCTCCGCACACTCAAGAACATAGCATCGGTATCTTTCAGGGAATCTATTATGCCTTCAAAATTATTCTCCCCGTCACCGGCAACTATAAACTCACACCGGTAACGCGAAGTGAGTTCGCTGGCAGCAAAAGCGGACAGCGATTCCTTTGTTTGATACTCCCGCTCGCCAATAACAAAAAGAATCTTCGGGCGGGAATCTTTCTTGAACACAAATGACTTGCCGCCAAGGACTTGTTCGCTACTGACGGTTGGGCAGACATATTTCTCGATATGGGCAACAATGAGATCCGTCCCTGCAAAATGGCTTACCCTAGGATGTTGCTCCGGGTTATACATTGTATCCGTAAGGTCTCTGACAAGGACAACATTCTTGCCGTTCCTTGCAAGTTGCCTCAGCCCAAAAGGACGGCCAAGCACACACATGTTGGCATGAACCCCCACCAACATAATGTTCTTGATCCCCTTCTGCTCCAAGATATTCCAGCATTCCTCTCCATTGTCACTGATAAAGTCGCGGTCAGGATCAATCTGAATTGACTCGATCTGACGCAGCCAGGGAGACTGCGGATTCCTACCCATTGCCTTGAGTTTTTCAACCCACTGGGCATGCTCCTCGGGATCATCATCCTCTCCCCCGTCACTGTGATCAATAGGATAACCTGCTCGCTTTTCCTTCTCATTAATCCAGTGCAGCCACGAGTTAATGTCAGCAGGAAGATTGGTAGCCTTCGGTGATTTCTGGGCCCTCAGCCTTGCCGGATGTTCACGGTAGGGCTCCATGCACGAAGAAGGAGCATGAATGACCATTCCTCCCTCTGAGCGCACTTTTCTCAACAGAAGGTTCACCCGTGGAGCAAGCTCCTTAACCCGTATCACTGCATTGCGACAATGGTGTGAATCCCACATGTCGCAGACAATTACGGCTGTCTTATCCCCCTGCCATTGCTCCCGCCTTAATTGAAAGCCTCCATGCGTCGCCGCTTGACCTCCACGCTCCCGGAGCTCCATCTGCAAAGGAGCCGCAAACCCGGAGTGTGAAAGCGCAACAGTTAAAAAGATTATTATAGGCCTCATGTTTTTGACCTTACCCCTTGTAAACATCGCATAAAATAAAAAAAAAAACCGACCGCCCTAGGGCGGTCGGTTTTCTCATAAGTTTAAATTAAATGAAACTCCCTAGGCAATTTCCTGCGCGTGGAAATCGCACCAATCTTCAAGGTTGTTCAAGTTAATAGCATCCAGAATTGATCCGTTATCCTCGATGCCGGATGCATCAAGTATCCCTTTACGGGTATCATCATCATGATTATATCCAACAATGCTGTCATTAAGGACCTTAACGGCGTCGCCATCAAGAGAACCGCCCTTTTGATCAAGAATCCACTTCTCAAGTTGCGGATACGTCGGCTTGCTATCCATGAAGCTTACGAATGCCTCATTATCAATCCCGATACCATCGAGAACCATTTGATCATATCCTGCTCCAATAGCTGGATAATCGTCATGAAGTTTACCCGCTTTATCCAAAGATACTTTTTGCCAAAGGCGAGGCAGGTGAAGAACTCCGATAGGACCGGCAATTCCTGAACTAATAAGTGGAATGATTTTGCTCATAGTGTTTTTTGCGTTTGTTGGATCGACCTTAGACACGGCTGACGCTGCAGGGAAGGAATTTCTTTGATAACTTTTGTCGGTCTCAGCTGACGCTAATCCGGAAGCTCAATCTTCAGGTAGGTGCTTCCCACCGGCCCGGTTGATGTCGGGTATGTCCGAACATTCATCATTCTCAGCATCCAGGCCCCCTTGTATCGCTGAACGCTTTCCACTTCATAGCTCTTGATCAGCCTCCGCTTTGAATCGAAGCCATTCATGCGCACAAGTGCGCCACTCTCCTGAGAAACCCAGACATCCACGATTGCATAAGGGCCATTCCCTTCAGGATTGGCGCATCTAATCTTCCATGACGGTCCTCCTTTTGTTTTCTCAACCTTCAAATGCATGGGGGCAGGCCAATATAGAAAGCGCATCGCAATATCCTCGTAGACAATGTCACTGCCCCTGACCCGTTGAGAATATCTCTCCGGCGAAATCTTCCCCCCGCCATTCATGGTCGGCTCTGTTAAGACATACCTGCCATTAGACAATTTCAATTCCAGCACCTGATCAACCTTTTTCCGCCTGCTGTTATCCTCAAAAAAAAGGAACCTCACCCCTCCGTTAAACACCTCCATTTTCATTGGAGTAGACTTAAGGCCAATTTTGCGTGGCCTGATCTCGCCGTTGAAAACCTGACTCTCTGTCGACTGGCTATACCTCACATTGTCGAGAATTACTGCAGCTGAAGGCAGCTTTATTTCATCCTGAGCCCCGAGAAACATCCCTGTAAGTGACAACACCACAAGCGGAGCGAGCATCAAGAAGCGAAAACAACAGCGCATACGAATTAGGTTTTAAATGATCTGATCATTTTGACGTCATGACACTAGCCGATATTCAATCACGAATCAAAAGAAGCCCGCCAAACAACGCCGGCTGCGATAATTGGAAAAAATCAGGAAAATCTCCTGACCGGATATTAATGCCCCTGTACATGCCGCCTGTAGGAACCGGTCGGAGCAAGGCTGATTTCCTTGGTTCACACTTTCCACGCATCCACTGCCTCACGATGAAATCCTCAGCAAAGGGATGCCTTTCCTGCATTGATCAATTTGAGCAGACTTAAGCCCGCCCTCCAAGATGCAGCGGGCAAAAGGAAAAAAATGCCCCTAAAATTTTGGCGTTATTGACTATCGTCACGATTTTTACCAATGTATTAAAAATTAAAGGTAAATTAATTATATTTTAGCTCCATTTTAACCCACAAACCAATAACCCACCATGAGCCTGCGCGAGCATCTGCGAAATGTCCTTCCTGAAATTCTCCCCCCCAATCCGAAAGACGCCATCAAAGGAACTGAATTAATTGAGCTGGTAAAGCTCAAGCTTGAGCAGAAATACAGTGACGCAACTCTGCGCTATCACTTCTCGATCATGTCATGTGATCCAAGTTCACCAATCGCCAAGGTTGAACATGGACAGGGATATTACCTGAGGACCAATACGCTCGCTTCGATGAAGAGCGCCAGGCATATGATTTCACCAAGCCAGTCAACCTTTGGCGACGTGTTCGGTTACACCACTTCAAATGAAGCATTGCTTAGGGCCAACAAATTCAGAGCTATTGTTGCGCGTTGCGAGGAAAACGAAGGGAAACTCCCATTCGTTCTTGAGAATACTTTTGGTGATGAGGCCCAATATGACGACCTGTGGAAATATCCAGATGTGGTTTCCATTAACTGGCAGATTGGTCAAGCCTCCGAACGCGGAGTGGAGTTTGATCGCGACATGCTACAACTTCAGCGCAGTTTTGGCTCCCAGCCATTCACTCTGCACAGCATGAAGATGAAGCTTGAGATGAGACAGGACACATTCAGGGAAGACTTCTTCCAGTGCCTTAGTAACTCGCGCTGGGCTCACTTTGGTGAACTCGTTATCGCCGAACCTATTGAGGCTACTGACATTGCCGAGAGCCTGCGCTCTCTTGGCAGTGAATTTGGCATTGGTGTCACAAGCCTCGGGCTCACAGCTGAAATACTGGACGAGTTACCCGAACCCGATGCCATTCGGCACTTTACAGAACGTGAGCTTGAAGGCCTGCATAAACTAATCCGGTTTCAGCGTATTTCGGAATCCAGACCCAGAAATGAACTCGGATGGGAACAAGTCAGGTCAATTCGCTCATCCAATCCTGAAATTGAGCAGATGTTCCAGTGGCTCTCCCACAGCCTCGATAACGGACAGGCTGAACCTTTCGCAAATTTCCGCAAAACCATCCCCAAGATGGCGACCCCAGTGCCGCTCTAATCAGAGCACCTTGCCCCCATTAATGGAGCGCACCACTCGTGCACTTAATGGACAATCATCGACAAATTTCGCATTATTGTTCTCCAAACACCAAGCTTGAGATCAAGCATCTCAGACAACTAACGCATTAAGCGTTACCCACAGGCAACAGATTCCCCTCGACGGGGCTTTGATATTTTTTGCCCTCCCTGGTCAAGTCAATAAAGATGACAGGCAACAGCAATTCCCAGCTGGGTGCACATGGCGCCACATAGGCACTGCCGATTCTCCCGGGTCACAAATAACTTCAATGGGGACAGTGAGAATGAACAGCCCCTAAATAAACACTGGCGAGGATTACCTTGGCATGAATCATCCACCACTAAGGGTTAAGGCATCCCCGTCATGCGATGTTTAAATCCTTTATTCTATAAGGATCATACCGCACTTGCGTCCCAAATTGACTTTTATCCACGACAAGGGAATGTTATACACCCCCCATCAACTCCAAATCGCGTAACCCGACCTCTCATATCATGCGCACTATCACAATCCTAACGGCTGTCTTCATATCTCTGGCATCTACATTGAGCCTTGAGGCTCAAGACAATGTTACAAACAAAAATCCGGTTCGCCCGCAAGTCAACGATACCCAGGAGTGGCTCAAAGCGCTTTCAATTGAACAACAGCGCCAACTCCAAAGTCTGCTTCGTGACGCTGCCGCATACTTGAACGGCATTCGCATTCAGGAAGCGTTTGAAAAAATCATAGAAGCAGAATCAATTGCTCCGGAATATTCAGCCATTCACAACCTCAAGGGAGCGGCTTACACAAAAATCCGGGAATTCGACAAAGCCACCGCTGCATTTTCCAGAGCACTTGAGCTCGATCCCGATTCATTCATGTGTCGTTTTAACCTGACGGAAATGACATTCTGCAAAGGCAAATTTGATGAAGCGGAACGCGGCTTTCGTCAACTGATGAATGCAGCCAACCTCAAGGAGGAGAACAAGGCCTTGATGAACTTTAAAATACTCATCTGCCGGCTCAAGCAGAACGATGAGCCCGGAGCCAGGGAAATACTGAAAGCTTGGGATTATCTGGATGACCATCCTTCCTTTTATTTTGGCCATGCCGCCATTCATTTCAACAAGGCTGAGGAAAAGAAAGCGAGGCGTTGGCTAAATGCCGCACAAAAAATCTATAGCCCTGCTCAGATCAACCTCTATACCGATTCATTCATAGAATGCGGATGGATGGAAAACTTTGAATAATTAAATTCCAGCTCCACGAGATTGCCCGCCCTGGGCATAATAGTGGTTCCAGCACTCTACAAACCCGGGGGAAAAATCCTGCGGCCTGCGCTCAACCCATTGGGCTACGTTCTGAGGAAGCATGAACATGCCTGTCTCCACCTCACTGCATGGCGAAGAGAACGGGCCTCCGTGTTCAGCACGGAATAAGCGAACAAACTCCCAACCTGTTGCCTTGCATGCCTCCAAATCGCCGATTTCTTGCACGGATTTTTTAATGCCCAGTTCCTCCACAAGCTCCCTCTCCGCTGCACTTCGACAATCCTCACCAACATCCAGATGACCCGAGGCACTGGAATCCCAAAGCCCTGGAGAAGTGTCCTTACGAATCGATCGCTTCTGTAAATACAACTCACCTAGAACATTAAAGACAAAAACATGAACCGCTCGATGACGCAACCCTCGTGCATGGACTTCACTCCTTGGCTTCTGCCCAACGACAACGTTATTCTCGTCAACCACATCAAACATTTCATCATCTGATTGTGGAGTGTCTTTCAGGGGATGAGGGTCAAGCACCCTGGCCATTGTCAACCATTTCTCAAGGGCCAGTTCCTCCGCTCTTGATGTTTGAGAAACCTCCACCGCCTCACAGAGTTCACTCCATGCCATTTCACCAATCGGCAATCGTTTCTTGAGCTGTTTCCTGCGCTGAGCGAATCCGCACCGCAACAACCTGTCAAAAATTTCACGACTAAAGGGTTCAATTTCATCATTTACCCTGCCACGCAGGCGCAACACTGTTGAATCAACCCTCGGTCGAGGATAAAATGGATCAGGAGGCAGAGTGGAGAGTCCTTCCACCAGCCAACCCAACTGTGTCAAGAGAGTTAATCGCCCGTAGGCCTTGGTTCTAGGAACGGCGAGGAGACGGTTCGCCACTTCCTTCTGTAACATTAACACCGCCAGCCTAACAGGTGTTGGTGGATCCAGGAATCTCCGCATGATCTCTCCGGCGCAGGAATAAGGGAGATTCCCGATTACTTTGACGGGCCCCTCCTTGAAAAGCGGTCTCAGGTCAAATCCCACAGCGTCCGCACATTCAACCTCAACTGAAGAATCCCCGGCGAATTTGTCTCTGAGAAATCCCGCCAGCCTTTGATCAAATTCCACTAGAATTAATCTCCGCACCCTGCCTGCAAGGCAATTGGTCAGAGCCCCCACTCCGGGACCAATCTCAACGACGACGTCTTCCTCCCGGGGATCAAGCCCCGACACAATTGACTCCGCGACAGCACTGTCCGTCAGGAAGTTTTGCCCCATTGACTTTTGTGGAGCAACTCCAAGGCGGTCCAGTAAATATCTGACCTCAGATTTACCGTAAACCTCGTCATTCATTTTTCGGGAATTAGGCAGGTCTTCTATCTCATTCATTGCGAAACTGTTCGTCTCGCAATATAACATCTAAAATAAAATTCGAAAGGGCCCTGTAATCACCCTAGAATTTAAACCGACACAAGAATGACCTTTGCGACTAAAATCACCATGTCGCGCATACTAATGGCGCCACTGTTCGTCATAACGGCCATTTGCTACAGTCATGGTTTAAGCCGCGCCGCGCCCAACGAACTCTTCCGGTGGGCTGCCATCGCCCTATTTACGCTTGCCGCCCTCACCGATGCCTTGGACGGATTAATCGCGAGACATTTCAATCAATCCAGTCGACTGGGCACTTTCCTTGATCCGATAGCCGACAAGACATTAATGCTATCAGTAATTCTTACGCTGAGTTTTACCAGTTGGGGGGAAACCCTGCCCATTTGGTATGCGGCCCTTATTATTGCACGGGACCTTATCGAAATATCAGGCGCTGTGGTGATTGGATATATCGCAAAAGACATCAGGGTAATTCCTCACTGGACGGGAAAACTCGCCATGTTTCTGCAAATAACAGTAATTGCCTGGGTGTTTTTTTCTATCAGCGCCCCCCCGCTGGAGCTCGTTACAATTATCAGCGCATTCCTAACATTTATCGCGACTGTGCTTTACATTCGGGCAGGCCTGAGTCAATTGCCGGACCACGAAGATGCCGGGACGTTACGCAACTAGAACCATCGCCATTGTTGGCCGCCCAAATGTCGGAAAATCGGCATTATTTAACCGCCTAGCCGGTCGACGAATCTCCATTGTCCATGACCAACCTGGCGTAACGCGTGACCGAATTTCCGCTGAATGCCGGCTGTCCGACCTGCCTTTCACAATTATTGACACTGGCGGAATAGGTACGCACCCAGACGACACGTTCAGCCAAGTCATAGAGCAGGAGGCCGACATCGCCATCGAGGCTGCAAAAATAATCCTCTTTGTAGTCGATGCTCAGGAAGGCCTTACCTCCGTCGATCACCAGCTTGCAGATTACCTTCGTAAAACCGAAAGGCCGATTTATCTAATAGCCAACAAGGTTGATGAGGAGATTCACGCGGGCCTAGCTGATGAATTTTCCGAACTTGGAATATCTCCCTCCTTCGCGGTCAGTGCCGCCCACAACCGCGGCGTCATGAAACTCGTGGAGTTTATTAGCTCTCAGCTTCCCGAATCCGACCATTCTGCAATTGAATCTCATGCGCCTATCCGGATTGCGCTAGTCGGCCGTCCTAATGTCGGAAAATCCTCTTTGGTCAATGCCCTGCTTGAGAACGATCACACTATTGTGAGCGATATCCCAGGGACAACTAGGGACGCAATCGATATTCCGTTCACTCACGGAGACATTAATTATGTGCTTATCGACACTGCCGGCCTTCGACCACGTAACAAACAGGACAGCTCAATAGAAGTATTCAGTGCCATGCGCGCAAAATCCAGCATCCGACGAGCTGACCTGTGCGCACTCGTTGTTGATGCCTCG
>CAWVVE010000033.1:0-10169 GCA_963933075.1 uncultured Verrucomicrobiaceae bacterium
ACCACTTTGGTAGACAGCGCAGGCAATGCCCACTCCCTGACCAAGGATTTCCAGCTGGCAACCTACAATCCGAAAACCAAGAAAGTGATCCGGCGTCCCATAGAGATCGGCGGGAAACCTTTTGTGCGTGAAAATGGATCAGCGATTCCCACCTGGAACCTGTCTGCCGATGGCCACACTGCCTGGCTGATCCTGATGAACAATGCCAGCCTGATTTCCATCGACCTCTCTTCCAAGGGAAACAAGGTGAAGGGGGTCAACCACGGGCTCATGCTCAAGGGGGAGAACCCTGATTCGCGCAGTGCACTGACGATTGCCCCGGATGGAAACATCTACACCCTGATAAGCATCAAGAACACGACCGAATACGGCCAAGGCAAGTTGCACCATCTTTGCCGCTACGATCCCAAGGCGCGCCAGCATGAGGACCTCGGGGTGCTGGCAGTAAAAAACCCCGACTTTTTCAACTTCAAGCCGGACAACGGCAAGAAGCCGCCCTGGAGTCACGGTTACCATACCTTGCCCGACGGCACCATGACCCCCTTGCATAACCACATGGCCTTAATCGCCACCCGCGACAATACCCTCTACGCCACCATCATCTATCCCTTTACCCTGCTCAAGATCGATACCTTCCGCAAGGACCCGCCGGCTGCCGGACCCGCCGAAAAATACCTGCGCTCCATTCACCAACACCTCGACCGGATCGAGAAAAATCTTCCCCAGTTGACCAAGTTGGGTGAAATGAGCGCGGAACGCTACGAGCGCGGTGGCTTGGTCGGTTTCCATTGGCTGGGAGCCACCTTGGAGCAGGAGTTGATCGGGCGAAGTGGCGGCCTCATGCACATCGGGTTCGATCGCCCTTGGAAAGACAAGAAACTTCGAACCGAGGCAGAAAAGGCGCAGGATTTGGCGGTGGTGGCATGGGATGCCGACCCCAAACCCAACGACTTAAAGCGTCTGCAACAATTCAAGGCCGCGGGCCAATTCGTTCTCGGATTCGGCTCCAGGAACAATCCCCGCCTGACCGGGCATGCCAGGGCCTGTGATGCCTGGGTGAATCTGGACACCAAGCCGAAGGACAACGATCCCGGCAAGTTGAACCACGTCGTCGGGGCCGTTTCGGGCTGGGTCTGGATGGCCGAAACCATTGCCGCCCACACCCGCAAGGGGCGCATGCCCACGATGTGGAAAAGTTGGGTCATGGAGGACGGTCGCGATTGGTCGGACCGCTTTTTCCGCAAGGTAAAATACCACAAGGACTTTGCCGTTGCCCCCATACCAAAGGGAGTATTGGGCAAGGCTTTCCTTAACCGGATGCGCTCCCAGCTGCTTGCCTTGGAAAACACCCAGTTGCCCACCCTCCGAGGCTTCGCCGACTCCATTGCAAAGGAAACCAAAGCCGGCAGACGCACCGTGGTAGCTTCCAGCGGGCACATGGTGATGCATTACGTCGGAAAGTATTCCGACGCCGTCTGGGCCGACAATATCGAGGTGCACGAGAACGTGGAGTCCCAGCTGAACAACTTCAAGACCAAGGCCCCTCAAGGCGGCCTCGTCCTGCGCCTTGGTTATTTTGGACTCAGCCCCAAGGTCGACGATCTCTTCAAGGCCAAAAAGAGCCGCGTCCTGCTCATAACCGCGGAAAACCCACGGAGCGATTTCGCCTCCCATCTTGACTATCCAGATCGCCTCGATCTCGGCCTCGCCTTTGGTGATGCCTGCGTGCCAATCGAGGGTTATCCCATTCCCCTGTTTCCTCCCAGCGGCATCGTCAAGGCCGCCGCCTATGAGTCGCTCAACCTGGAAGTGCTCGATTTGCTCGGCAAGTAAACGAACTTCGGGGGTCTACCCGGGAGCGTCACCGGGTTTTTTGCCGAGGACCGATTTCAGTTCCTTGATTTTCCTGATCACCAGCGTCTCGCCGACCCCTTGTCCCTCCGCCTTGATCGTAATGGCCGTTCCGACATGGTAAGCCACATTGTGGCGATGGAAATCCCCAAAGCCCAGTTCCATGCGAATTGGCGGACGCCCGGTCACATCGATAAAGAAAACCCGGGTCTCCTCCAGTTTATCCGACATGCGCAATCGCCCCTGAATATCAATGGCCTTGCCCTCCTGCTTCACCCAGCTCTCAAAGGGGCGTTCCTTGTAGGGCTCAAAATCCGAACCATCCAGGCCCGGAAGCGCAGACTTGTTGCCGGCAAAACTCCCGGCATCGACTCCGAACTTATTCAATAAAGCCAGATGAAGGCGGGACAGTTGCTGGTTCTCAGCATAACGCACATAGCGCCCGGTCTTGAGCATGCCTCCGCCTTTGCCGGCAAGCACGATCGGGATACGCGTCGCCGTGTGATTATCACTGTGCCCCATCCCCGATCCAAAAAGAACGACACTGTTATCAAGCAGCGTTCCATGATGATCCCTGTAGGATTTCATTTTCGTCAGCAACCGGTCGAACTTCTGCATGTGCCACTCGGTAATCCTGAGCAGCGCCTCAAGGTTGCCCTTTCCATTGTTGCGGAAGAAGTGCGACAGGTAATGATGCTGTTTGTGGATGCCCAGGAAATCAAACACCATCCGGCTGTTGCTGTTGCCAAGCATGTAGCTGATACAGCGGGTTGAGTCCGTCCACAGAGCGAGTGCAATCGTGTCGATCATCGCGTTGACCTGCTCATCCATATTCACGGAGCGTCCGGGGCGCTCCAGATTGTCGGGTACATTCTTGAGCTCCTGGCCGGGCTTCATGTTTTCAAGCCTCTGCTCCGTCTCGCGAATGGCTGTCAGGTACTGATCCAGGGTCTCCCGGTCCTCCTTTCCTGCGCGACGCGCAAGGGACTTGGCATCATCATTGATCCGGTCCAGCAGGCTTTGTAATTCCCTGCGCTTGCCCGCCCGGCGCAATGGATTGTTAAACACCCGGTCGAAAATTAATTGCGGGTCACTCTCTCGTGGAATCGCCTGCCCCTTCTCGTCATAGGAGATGTAGCTGCAGCCGATCTGATTCACGAACAGGCCCTCGGTCGTCAACTCAAGCGAGCGAATCGCGGTATCCCCGCCGATTTTATCAGCAATCATCTGGTCGATAGATGCCGTCCGGGTATTGGTATGGTGCCCGGCCAGAAAACGACGTGTTGAATGACTATGCGAGGAGAACCCGAAGTCGCCCATGTTATCAAGAAAGAGCAAGTCCTCCTTATGCTGCGCGAAGGGTCCCATCATGGGAGCTAGCCGGAAATCATGTTCAGTGCCGTTATTGATGTTCCACGAGGGGGGGTGAACACCGTTGGGCTTAAAGAGTGTCATGAAGCGCACGGGCGGCTTCTCACCAATCAGGTTTGCCGCCGGTGCCGACATGATGTTGAGCAGGGGCAAAGGCACAGCCGCTGCCGCTCCGCGCAGGAAAGTTCGTCGATCAATCAGCCAGCTCTTTGATCGGCTCATGATGCTTTCTGCTTAATGGTCATCGTGAAAGGCATGCTTAATGAAATCATCCGAATCAGGTCTCCATAACCACCATTGGCTTGCTCCATCTCATCGGTAATGCGCTCGATCGTCGACCGATCATACACCGTCAATTTGCGAGCCATCCCATAAGAGAGCATGCGCTCGACGATGTTTCTAATTATCACCCGCCTCTGCGAAGTGATCAAGACCTTCTTCAAGCCGGGAAAATCCTTGAAGCTCTCCCCGGAGGGTAACTGACCCGAAGTATCAATAGAATCCTGGCTATTGGCAATCAGGTCACCATTACTCTTGTAGGCGTCGAGCGCGAAGCCGAGCGGGTCAATCCTGTCATGGCACACCGCACAGGAGGCATTGTCGCGATGAACCGCAAAACGCTCGCGGAAACTCAGCTTCTGGCCGTTCTTGTTGTTAGGCACCGGCTTGATGTCGTCCGGGGGGTCCGGCAGGTGCACCCCCATGATTCGCTCAAGCATCCAATGCCCGCGGGTGACCGGACCTTTATTCATCATGAGTATTCCCGGCATGGTGAGGATCCCGCCCCGCTGCCTGCTATCCTCCAGGGTAATGCGCTGCAGGGGAACGTAGGCTCTTTCCACTCCGCTTGCGCGCGCAACATTTTTAATCTTCGACTGGTCCTGCCTCTCGTAGAAACGTCGCATCTGGGGGTTGGCATAGGTTACCCGCGAATCAATGAGCTCAAGCAACGGGCGATTCTCGCTGAAGAGGTAATGCATAAATTCCAACGGTTGGTCTGTAATCCCTTTTTTGTGGACCGGATTGCGCCCGATGACTTTATTGATCTCACCGAGCGTCAGCCACTCTTTGGCAAACACGTCTGTCAGCATTCTGGCCTTGGGAGAGGCCAACATGCGCGTTACCTGTTCATGAATCCTTTCTTTTGTCTGAAGCCCCCCGGCGGCGGCTTTCATGAGAAGAGCATCCGGCATATCCGCCCAGATGAAGTAAGACAGGCGTTCGGCTAACTCGTAAGAGTCCACAGCCTGTGGACCATACTCCTGGGTTTGCATGAGGAAACCGCGATACAGGAATTTCGGTGACATCAACGCCACCTTCATCTCGAACCGAAGAGCCTGTTGAATGTCTTTGGCTGCATGCACGTTCTTGACGGCTTCCGCCAGGACCGGCTCCCCGGCGGGGCGGCGATACGCCCGGGGCAGGAACCTCTTCAACAACCGCGTCGCATGGTCTATCTCAAGCGTGTCCCTGATGGGACCGGTATATGCCTCAAGTTGCTGCCGCCGACTCTGGCTGAACAACTCCGCAATACCCGCGTCAACAACCTGGCCATACTTTTCCCACTGTACCGGCGAAAGAGGCGTGTTGCGGGTGTCGTTCTTGAACCTGCTGCCGCCGGGCGGATCAGGCGGAAAAATCTTCTCTATCAACGATGACTCGATTTCACTTTCTTCCGCATGAGCCACCGTGACCACCATCTTGAAACCCAACAGGGAAGCCAGCGTGTTCTCAAACTCAACCGCCGATAAACGACGCGGTTTGAATACCCCAGGCCGCGCTTCCACCCGGGCGATAAAGTCTTTCTCATACCATTTCTGAATCAGCCCGCGTTGCGCCTCTGTCGGTTGCATCTCATCCTCGGGAGGCATGTCCTGATGCCTGATCACCTCGCTCACCTTCTCCCACAACTCAAAGGCATCCGCCACGTCCTTGCCGCTCTTGATCTTTGTGAAGTCGACCTTGCCCTTGACCTTTTTCCCGCCATGGCAGTCGATGCAATATTTCAGGAGCACCGGTTTAAGGGTTTTATCAAACCCGGCATACAGTGCCCTCTCGGATGCGCCGGCGGCCATAACGCCAAGACAGGTTAAAGTGAAAATCAGGAATGTTGACGGGCTCATCGTGGGTCAGGTCTATGCGAAGAGGCCTTGGAGCCTCTCGCCTTCGGGAATCTTCAGCGGAAATTTCCGGCTGAAAGCGTGATCCTCAATTCCCGCCAGTTCACGCAGTGCGCGATGAATATGCTCGGGTCGCGCGCGAATGCCTTTTTCCTCGTCGATGGCCAACGTCTTGTTGTTGATTGGTAGAAGGAATTGCCGTTCGTCGGTGGCTCCTATGACCCGGTTTCCACGGATACCCTGTCCCATAAACATAATCGACCCGATGGACCAGTGGTCCTTGCCCTCGGCTTTGTTGTAACTGGGAGTACGACCCATTTCACTTTGTATCACCACGACCAGCTTGTCGCGAATTTTCAATTCCTCGGCACGCTTCATCAAGTAGTCAATTCCTGCGAGAAGCTCAGGGATCAGCCTCATCTGGTCCGGGTCATTATTGGCGTGGCTGTCGAACTGGCCAATGGACAGGTTAGCAGATGCACAGACCCCGCCCTTGAAACAGGACAACGCGATCTCCGCTTGTTTTGCCAATCGTTCCTTGGGAATATTGTTGCTGATGTGCGGAGTGACCCGCTTGAGGGCCTTTGAATTGGTTTGGGCTGCATAAAGCATGCTTTGCGCACGTTCCGCCCGGGGTAGCCTGGGATGATCCTTGGAAGGTGAGCCGACCCGTTCACTCAAGGCTTGCTCGATTAGGTCCTGGGTGAAATCATCGTGGTAAGGATTACGGGCAACGCCTTGAATCGAGTCGGCATTGGCGATCATCTTGAGAGACGGCAGGTAAGGAATCCTTGCCATCGGCACGAGGTTTCCCGTGGCTGAGTAGTTGCCGAAGGTCAGGAACGCAAGTGGTGTTTCAGGACCCCGGCAGGCGGCGACCAGTGCGGCGAAAGTGGGATAGGCCAAGCTGTCGAGCTTGCCCGTGGCCATGTATCGCTTACAGGGCGTATGATTGTTGATGGAATAATCGAGTCCGTTGAAAACCAGTAACTCCTCGCCGTAGGCCTTGTGGAAATCCTCGTTGCTCATGCCTTTCTCCACCTGCCCGGCCGTCGGGGCGAACTTGTGCTTTCCGTGGGTCAGGATATCGCCTTCCCTGTATAGGCGATTGATACCGTTTATCCCCTTCGGGTCCATCAGGCTGGTGGTGTCCCAGCCACCGGAAGCATTGAACACCACATAGTAAGGGCCTTCGTAAGGATCAGGTTCCCTTGACTTGCCATGCAGCACGTTGGGCCAACTTAAGGGGACGGCCAACCCAAGGCCCGCCTGGCCACAGAATTTCAGAAAGTCGCGTCGCATGGCCGGATCGTTTATTCGTAGAGGAATTCAGGTTGTCGCAAAAGATAGGTCACCACGGCTCGCCATCCACGCAAGGCGTAATGCGGATCCTCGACCCGTTTGCCGTCAATGCGTCCACAATAATAGGTGTCGCGCTTGTCAATGTCCTTGCGTTTCTTCGCTTCCGCCACCACTGCGGCAAACAGCTTGAAGATCCGGTCGACCTCCGGATGATCGATTGCCTCATGACGATCCAGAAGATGACTGCGCAGTCCGGTGATGGTTTTGCGGATCTTGAGGTCATCGTCCGGGTTTTCGCCGGGAACAATGTCCTTTTCAACTTGCGGAAACAATCGCCGCCTGTCGGGTTCGAGGGCGAAGTCCGGCGTGACATGCAGGCAGGATACGTCGTTGGCCATGATTCGCTGGATTGCCCCCATGGCACCGCTGGGCTCTGACAGGCGCTCGGTGACCGATTGTGAGTTGATACCCCCATAAAGAATCTTCATTTTACTTTCCACTTGTCCCCAGCGCTTGCCGAAAAGGGCTTCAATTTTCCTTTCCAGTTGCTCGGGAGCCAACAGGCGGGTCACGCCCAGGTCATGGAGTTCCGCCTTGCGATGTGGATGCTCAACCACCGACTTAAGGCCGTCTGCCCGGTAAAAAGGTGACTTGGCAAGCTCCTTAAAAACCAGTTTCAGGTTGAAGTCTCCCCGGGCAAAGCGCTTGGCCACCCCGGCAATTTCACCTCGCTGCATGGAGTAAGCCCGTCGACGGGGAGTGAAGAGAGGATCCTCGATATCCTGCGGTGGCCTTAAAGCCATGCGGCCACTCAGGATATACCAGACGTGTTCCGTCATCGCCACGGCAAAACGCGGATCCCGGGCGGTGCGGGAAGCGAGCCACTGCAGGGAGCGCCATTTTTCCTCCTTTGGCAAATCCTCACCTTCCAGCCCGGGAACAAACATATCCTCGAACCAGCCGTCTTTGCGGGGACTGAAGTGTCCCTCCTCGTTGTAGAAATCCTGGAACAGGCCTGCCACCGGGTCGATGGTACGGTGGCAGACCACGCAATCCGCCGCCTCCATCCATGGTGTCTCATACCTGGCGTCGATGGCAGCAGCGTCGGCAACTTGATCTGCCAGTTCCATGATGTTGATGCCGAGGAAGTGCTGGTAATACATGCGCGCCCGGAGTCGATTGCGGTTGGTCTCCGTTGTAGGGTAGCGGCGCAGGTAGTGAAACATGCTGAAGAGACCGGCATGGGGATAAGACCCGGTCTTTGATTCCTGCACCTTGCCTTGCCTGTTCTTCAGCGCAGGCAACTTGGCCGGCACAAATTCAAAAGGATTGTCAGGATTCTTGAACTGTTTCTTTACCTGTTGGAAAATACCGTAGCCCCTGGCCGAGTAGGGCGAGACCATCATGTAGTCGGCGGTCATGATCTCAGTGAACGGTCTATTGTTGCGCACCACGTGGGCAACCAACTCAAGAGGTTCAGCGCGGATCGCCTCGCGGTAAACGCGCGCCATGTCCCAAAGCGCTTCTTGTCGCGCCCTTTTGTCCTCGATGTGGCTGAAATTATGCTTTTGGTACCAGTGCCGCGTCTCGTTGAAATGATCGTAGGAGAGGATCAACTCCCCATTTCCCTCGTAGCCATTGGTCAGGAAGATATCGTTGAAGCCTTCCTTGAGGCGCTGGTAAAAGGCGTCCTCTGCCATTAATTGATCGAGGAGCGCGTCCAGTCCGGCCAGATCCTTTTCCTTGATAACCTGCCTTTCCCTTGTAGTCGGCAGACGACCGGCCAGCGAGAGCGTCAGCCGGCGCAACAGACTTTCGTTCCCTATCATGGTCACGCCCTCAAGGAATGATCCCGGCTTGTATTTCCCGGCGGGGGATACCGGAGCTGACTTCCCTTCCATGCGCTGGACAAATGCCTTGAGGATATCCTGACCCGTGGAGTCGGGTTCCAGAACTTGTTCGCCCTCATGGTCAAGTTGGCCAATCGGCTTCAAAAGCAGTCGGGGTAATTGTCCCGCTTTACGCATCCTGGCCATTTTGGCAAAGGCCCTGAAATTCGCCTCGTGGGCAGTTTGCAGTTGTGCTCCGTCCAGGAGAATGGTTTTCCGCAGGATAAATCGACTGTCCTCTGCCTCGCCTGCGTTGTTATGACATTTCAGGCAGGACAACTCGCCCACCTTTGCCCATACCTCGTCCACGAAATAACCATCCGGCGACGGTTCGGGTTTGTCCGCCCCCAACAAGGGACATTGCAGGCAAACAGCCAGCAACGCCATGTGCATTGGCCTCATTGACTTTACCTTATTTCTACTTATCCAATGAGCAAAGCGGAAAGTGAGCTCGAAGCCTATCTGCTGAGTAAGCAATGATCACTTCGACGGAAGCCTCCAGTTTCCCGGCTTCAACTAAATACAATTGCAAGGTAACCGTGCTTCCACCTAGTCTTAGAGCACCATGAGTGATAACAACAAGCCCAAGGTCCTCATTATCATCGGTGATGCCGCCGAGACAGTGGACACCATGTATCCTTACTTCCGCCTGATAGAGGGAGGCTATGAACCGGTGGTGGCGGCGCCGGAGAAGCGCACCTACCAGATGGTGATGCACCAGAACAAGCCCGGCTGGACCATCACCAAGGAATGGGAAGGTTACACGATGGATGCGGACATTGCCTTTGCCGACGTCAACCCGGAGGAATACCTGGGAATTTTCTTCAGTGGCGGCCGTGCCCCCGAATACATCCGCGAAGACGAGGACCTGCTGCGCATCACCCGTTATTTCTTTGAGAAAAACGCACCCATCGCCAGTGTCTGCCACGGAGTGGAAATCCCGGCCCGCGCCGACTGTGTAAAGGGACGCAGGATGGCCACCGTGCCCAAGGCAAAATTTGACCTGGAGATCTGCGGCGGAACCTTCGTGGATGAGCCCTGCGTAATCGACGGCAACCTCATCAGCGGGCGCACCTTCTGGGACCACGGCCATTACATGGGCCACTGGATGCAGCTCCTCGATGAGGCCCGCACCGCCGGCACTTGATAAGCCGCAAAACTATGGGGTGGCATGCAGCCCTTAAACATCGTATTATAGGCAGTCAATGAGGGCTTCCATGACATGTTTTTCGATAGCAATCTGGGCGCTTCACAGTGCCGGGAGCGCGGAGAATGCCGGTACGGATTTCTTTGAGACAAAAATCAGGCCTGTCCTGGTAAGCGAGTGCTACAAGTGCCACAGCGCGGAGGAAAAGGTCAAGGGTGAGCTGCGCCTCGACTGGAAAGGCGGATGGCAAAAGGGCGGGAAATCAGGAGCTGCCATCATCCCCGGCCGGGTTGGCAAGAGTCTCCTGATCCAGGCTATCCGGCACTCGGATACGGACCTGAAAATGCCGCCGAAGAAAAAACTGAGTGCCGAGCAGGTTGCGGATTTCGAGAAATGGGTGGCAATGGGCGCACCGGATCCGCGCACTACCGGTGATGCGAGCGCATCGGAAAAGAAACTCAACCTTGAGGCGGCGCGGAAATTCTGGGC
>CAWVVE010000034.1:0-9865 GCA_963933075.1 uncultured Verrucomicrobiaceae bacterium
TGCCCAAGGCATCGAATACGGATTGTCTGCCATTGGCCCGCCTTTTTTGTGGCGCGCACTGAAGGAGCCTGCACGGCATAGATGGCCCCGGTAAATTGAGCGGGTTTGAGATTCTTCCATTTGTCCCCGTAATCATCAAGGACCTGGATTTCGAGTCCGGAAACCCAAGGAGCTCCTTCCTTCGGCGCCCTTATAAAAATGCCGCTATTGCCGTCTTTTGGAATATTAAATTCCAACCGTAACTCAAAGTCGGCGTATTTTTCCTTGGTGGCAAGCCAGCTGGATCCTGGCTCTCCGGTGCAGGAAAGTATTCCATTCCTTACTTTCCAGTTTTCTGTTGAGCCGCCTACGCCTTCCCATCCCTCCAGGTTCTTCCCGTTAAAGATCGGGTGAAATGTTGGCTCTTTACCGTTTACCTGTGCGATGGAAAAGAGAATGCCGATAAGAACAAGTTTCACTTTTCTGATTCTAACCCGGCCTTGGGCGAGGGCAATGCAAAACGGCGCTTTCAGTATGGTGCGCTTTACATAAAAAAGGCCGCTGCTGGAGCGGCCTTTTTTGTGTTTAACTTTAATGGTGCCTGTAACTAGGATTCAGTCGACTGATCTTCATCTTCATCAGGGTTGCCTGACATGGCTTTTTTGACCGCATTTTCTATTTCGGTATACAATTTCTCATCGGCCTTGAGTGCATCTTTTGCCGCGTCGCGGCCTTGGGCCAGCTGTTCGCCGTTGTAGCTGAACCAGGAACCCCGCTTGAGCAGGATATCGTGCTCCAGGGCAAGGTCGAGCAGTGATCCTACAGCAGAGATTCCCTCATTATACATGATATCGAATTCTGCCTCTGTGAAAGGTGGAGCGACCTTGTTCTTTACCACTTTCAGCCTGGTGCGGTTCCCGGTGACAGTGCCATCAGTATGCTTGATTGCGCCGATGCGGCGGATGTCTAGGCGCATTGAGCTGTAGAATTTTAGCGCGCGACCGCCGGGTGTTGTTTCCGGGTTACCGAACATGACCCCGATTTTCTCCCGGATTTGATTGGTGAAGATGCAGGTGGTGCGAGCCTTGGAAATCAGTGAGGTCAGTTTGCGCATTGCGGCACTCATCAGACGAGCCTGGGCGCCAACGGTGGAATCGCCGATTTCCCCGTCAAGTTCCTGCTTGGTAACCAGTGCCGCCACCGAGTCAAGGACGATAACATCGAGGGCATTTGATCGCACCAGGGTCTCGACAATGCGCAGGGCTTCTTCCCCTGAGCTGGGCTGTGAGACGAGCAGGTCTTCCATATTTACGCCGAGTCGCTTTGCATACTGGGGATCCAGGGCGTGTTCAACATCGACGAATCCCGCCAATCCGCCCTTTTTTTGAGCCTGCGCTATGGCGGTCAGGGTGAGTGTGGTTTTGCCGGAGGATTCCGGCCCGAAGACCTCGATAATACGTCCGCGCGGGAAGCCACCAACGCCTAGGGCACGGTCAATCAGGAGGTTTCCGGTCGGGATGACATCGACATCAACCCGGTAGCCATCACCCATGCGGATGATCGAGCCTTCGCCGTAGTCTTTCTGGATCTGCTGAATTGCGAGCTCGAGATTTTTCCCACGCGCAGCGGCGATTTTCGCGGCAGCAGGATCCTCGGCCGGGGCTTTTGTCTTTACCGGTTTCTTGGCCTCTGCGGCTGTCGGCTTTGAATCGGCGGGTTTGATGGGCATTGCTATAGCAGGCATAATCGTAATGTATTGGATAGGTGAACACTTATACAGTGTTCAAAAATACAGTAACGACAAGTTTTTTTTTCAGAAATTTAAGAAAGGTCAGTTTTCAGGGTTTACGAAGCGGGGGCAAGATCACACTGAACCCTGTCCTGCAGGGGCGATTTTTCTCCTTGATGGGGTTTAAAGGTTTTCATTCATGAAGTTCTCGAGGAATCCCAAATACATGTTGGCCATGTTGAAAATCTGCCAGATGACGAGGATGAGGACGAGAAAATAGATGAGTTTTGGCACGCCGGCGGACATCCGGTCGATTGCCCTCTCGGCCTGGTCGGCAAAGGTGGCCGACCAGCGTTGCATTTCCTCGTCAAGACGACCGGATTCCTCGCCGGTATAGTAGCCGCGCGCAAAGGCGGGCGGAAAATCGCGCCCGCGGTTGGCAATCAATACCGGGCCGGCAGGATTGCCAGCCTCGACTGCCGGCAGGATGCGCTGCCGGCAGGCAGCCAGTATGCGGCCGCTTGCCGAGGCCTGTGCAGCGGCACGGATGGCCTTAACCGGCCCGCTTCCGGACAGCAGGTGGATGTGCAGGACCTCGCAGAAGCGAGACAGGGCAAAGGCGTGGCGAACCCTGCCGACAAAAGGTATTTTGCGCAGCATGCCATCGATAACCGCCGAGCGGGAAGCCTTTGCATCGAGCGTGCGCAACGTGATGTATCCGATGACCAGGAGCAGATAGATACCCAGCAGGGTGGCTGCTACGTAGATCGCCTGCGACTGAAAATCGCGACTGATTACCGCTTTCGGTGCGGCGGGAAGAATGACCGCCAGGTGGAGCAGCACGGCAGGGTAAAGCAGCCCGGCGCGGATTTTTCTTGCCGCTTTTTGGCGCATGTCAAAGTAGCGCGCCAGATGAGCAAACCCTTCGGCTATCTTGCCGCCCTCCTCAGCTGCCTTAAGCACGGAAATCTCAAGCGCGGTGAGATTGGCGGAGGCTGCCCCGGCAGCACCGGAAAGGGTTTTTCCCGCCTCAACACCGCGCTGCAGTTCCTCAAGGAACAGGCGTTGACTGGCAGGCGGCCGTGAGTCAAGTGCTGCCGCAGTGGCGCTGGTAATGGCAAAGCCGGCCTTGGAGAGCTTGGAGAGCTCGTGGTAAAGCAGAGCCTTGTGGCAGTCTTTGAGCGGCATCTTCGATGATTCAGCGGTATTGTTGCACTGTTCAGCAATAGAGCCGTGCCTGCCAGTGATTACTCAGCGCTTGCTTGTGGTTTAGCGTCCTGATGAGGACGCGGGTCGCAGATTCCATGAATCTGTGAGGATTGCGTGAGGGAAGGATTGCAAATTGTCTTTTAAGCGTATGCTACCGGGTGTCTGTCTGCCAAAAGGAAATTGATTGCGCCCACATGCGGGTTGCCCTGCGGGAAGCTGCCAAGGCGGTGGGACTGACCAGCCCCAACCCACCGGTTGGTTGCGTGATCGTCAAGGGAGGAAAGATCCTGGCCAGGGGGCATCACCGGCGAGCCGGCGGCCCACATGCGGAGATTGAAGCAATGCAAGACCTTAAGGCGCGTGCGCTGCAGGGTTCGACGGTTTATGTCACGCTGGAACCCTGTTCCAGCCAGGGCAAGACGCCGCCCTGTGTTAGCGCTATTAAGCGGGCGGGAATTGCCCGTGTTGTTTACGGCAGCAAGGATCCGAACCCCGAGAATAACGGCAGGGCTGGAAGGATTTTGCGGGGATGCGGGATCAAGGTCGAGGGCGGGGTGTTGAGGGAACGGTGTGATGCGGTGATTCGTCCCTGGAGCAAATTTATCTCGACCGGGATGCCGTGGGTTATTGCCAAGGCTGCAACAAGCCTGGATGGCCGTCTTACCCGGCCCGGCAATGAAGGTCAATGGCTCAGTTCGGAAGCCTCCCGCGCTGATGCCGGAAAATTGCGTGGTGAAGTAGATGCCATTCTTATTGGCGCCGGCACCCTTCGCAATGATGACCCTGCGCTTACCCTGCGTGATCGTGCGGCCTTGAGGCGCGGCAAGGGGCAACCTCTGCGTGTCGTCTTAAGCAGGAGCGGCCGCTTGCCCAAAAAAGCGCAGATGTTCACTGATGCGCATCGTGATTCAACGTTGGTTTACAGGGGCAGGACCCTGCGTGCTGTCCTTAAGGACCTGGCGATCAAGCACGGTTGCGCAAGCGTCATGATTGAAGGCGGGGGGAAGCTGTTGGGGGATGCGTTTGCAAAAAGGCTTGTTGATGAGGCCTGCCTGTATATTGCCCCGATATTCTGTGGCGTAAAAGGAGTGCCGCTGGTTGGTGCCGCCGTGCCTGCCTCCCAAGAGTTGCTTGAGCCGTCCGTGAAGCGCTTCGGCAAAGACCTGCGAGTGCGCGGCCTGGTACACAACGACTAAGCGGGTCGCAACCGGTTCAATACCCGGGAACCCGGGTGGATACAGTGCCTGCAAGCGTTCAGCGGGTCTTTTGGTAATGCAGGGTCACCCATTTCCCCTTTTGCAGGGTTGCGGGTTGCGGCAGTCCGGTTTTTTCGGCGGCGGCAAGGACCTCCTCCTTGTGCTCAAGCAGGATTCCGGAGAGGATGAGATGACCTCCGGGAGAGAGAACATCGTGGAGTTTAATCAGGTTCGGGATGAGGACATCGGCAAAGAGATTGGCAGTAATCACGTCCCAGTGCATTTTTCCGGAGGGGTTCCATTTGAAGAGATCCGCTTCATAGATTTCTACTGATTTCGTCTTGTTGCGCTTAAGGTTACGCCGGGCCACCCGGACTGCAGTGGGATCGAAATCGAAGCCCTCTACCGTGAAGGCACCGAGCCTGGAGGCTGCGATTGCGAGCAGCCCGGTTCCGGTTCCGGCATCAAGCAGCGACCATTCATGACCTTTTTGTCTATGGGATTTTGCAATGTCAGCGAGGATTCGAAGACAGGTCGTGGTGGTTGCATGGTCGCCGGTTCCAAAGGCCAGCTCAGCGGGGATTGAAAGAACTTGGCGGGAAGGGTGCAAGTTGGCTAATTGAGTGATCTTCTGCGGATCGGCTTCACCTGTTACCAGGAGGGAGTCGCGAATGATGATAGGCTTGCGTGCTGGCGGAGCCATGGCGGCCCAGTTTTCATTCTTCACCTTGCGCACCCGGCCGCCGAATTGTTCAGCGATGGCAAGGGCTTCCTTCTCGCGTTTGCAGTAGACATCAACACGTATGCTCTTGCCTCCCGGCAATTCCTGGATCACGGCGTTGGTTTGACCCAAGCCCAGGAAGCGTTCTTCCCAGGCATCGCGCCACTTGGTCGAGGACAGTTTGGACCAGACGTGCATCAGCCTATTCTGGCCGGAATATCACTTAAATCGTAAAAAAATTCCACCAATTTGCCACTCTGAGGTTATTTGAGTGGGGATTTTGCACCGGCTTGCGGGCTGGGAACACTGAAGGAAATGGAGCGGGTGATGAGATTCGAACTCACGACTTCAACCTTGGCAAGGTTGCGCTCTACCCCTGAGCTACACCCGCTTTTCCTCATTTGAGAGCGATATAAATAGGCGTGAGGAGAACGAAGTTCAAGTTTTTAAAATTTACAGGAGGCCCTGTGCGGAGGGGTTGGCAGTCTCGTTAGGAAAATCTGCGATGAACCCTGTTTACCAGCTTGTTGGCACCTGTGTGGTTGGTGACCGTCAATTTCTTGGCATCCCATTGCAGTTGCTGGCCATGGAACCGGCTGGCTATATTACCGAGAAGGGTGGCTTCGGCCAGTGGTGCGGCGAATCCGAAGTGCGAGGTGGTTTTATCCTTGCCCAGGCAGGCATCAACAAATGAGTGGTAATGGCTGCGGCCTTCCAGTTTGGGCCGTTTCAGGCCCTTGTTCCTTGAGTAGGGTAGCAGTTGCGGACCCCCGACATGTGGTAGCAGGAGGTTACCCTCCTCACCGATAAAGAGGCTGCCGCCGCCGGGGAGATTACGGTTCTTGTCTGCAAAGCCGGCGAGTTCACGTGCCGGTTTCTTGCCGCCATCATACCAATACACCGGGATGGTGTCTCCGGAAGTCCACTTGGTGCCGGGAAAGAGGTATTCGTAAATTGCCCATGCAGGCCAGTTCTCGCTGTTCCAGGCCGGTTTGGCGACCCAGTCATCAGGCACTGAGGTTGCCTTGATTCTTGTTGGGGCAGTCAATTCAAGGGCCTTGAATGGCGTGTCCATGATGTGGCACATGAAATCCCCGATCGGGCCGGTGCCGAAGTCCTGCCAGCCTCGCCAGTTGAAGGGATGATAAATACCGTTCTTGAAGGGCCTTTGCGGAGCGACACCAAGCCACTTGTCCCAGTCGAGTGTTGCCGGAACCGGGTCAGCACCCGGGGGCCGGCCCTGTCTTGGAAATGATGCCCCGGCCCATGCATGAACCTGCTTGATTTTACCGATGACTCCCTGCTGGATGAGAATGACCGCTGAGCGGTATTCGATACTCGATTGAATCTGGTTGCCCATCTGGGTGACTACACCCGCTTTTTCCGCGGCAATTGCCATTGCCCGCGCTTCAGCGACTTCATGGGCCAGTGGTTTTTCACAATAAACATGCTTACCGCGCTTCATGGCGGCAATGGCCACCGGGGCATGCATGTGGTCCGGGATTGAAACCTGCACGGAGTCAATCTTGTCGCCTTCCTTGTCCAGCATCTCGCGCCAGTCCTGATATTTGCGCGCCTGGGGGAATTTTGCAGCCGCTTTTCCCATTCTTGCAGTGTCGACATCACAAATGGCGGCAACGTGCAGATGCGGATGTGAGGCAATATTGCTCAGGTCGCTCCAGCCCTGGCCGTCACAGCCGACAACTGCATGGTTGAGCTTGCCATTTGGGGATGCGCCGGAGAGCAGGCCGGGGAGGATAAAAGGTACTGCCGGGGCGGTTTTGAGGAAGAGGCGGCGGGTTGCGGAACGTGCTGACATATATTGATTTTCGCAGAAACTCGGTGCTGGGCGAGAGAAAACATAAGAGAATCATGCCTTTGATTTTCAAAATGGCGATTTCCCCCGCTTGAACATTGCCGATGGCGGTTTAATCTCACCGTCCATCATGTCTGACAGACTTGCCGAGATCGTTGGCCACAAGCGCCGCGAGATTGAACCGCTCATTCCGAGGGAGGAGAAATTGCGGCATGCTGCCCTTGAGCGGAATGATTTCCGTTCGTTGGCTGTCGCCCTTGACGTCGGGCCGCAGCGCCTCGGCTTGATTGCCGAGGTTAAAAAAGCATCGCCGTCAGCGGGGACCATATCCGAGGATTTTGACCCACTGGCGCAGGCCGGGAAATATGCGGCGGCCGGGGTGAGTGCCATCTCGGTATTAACCGACGAGAAATATTTCCAGGGCCGGCTTGAATATCTGTCCAGAATCCGGGCGGAGGTTACACTGCCGGTTTTGCGGAAGGATTTTATTGTCCACAGGGCGCAGATTTATGAGGCCTGCGTTGCCGGGGCGGATGCAATTCTTCTTATTGTTGCAGTCCTCGGGCAGGAGGAATTAATCGATCTTCTCGGATGTGCCCAATCCTGTCAGCTGGAAGTGTTGATGGAGGTCCATGATCTTGCTGAACTTGAGCGGGCGCTGGATACGGATGCCAATATCATTGGCATCAATAACCGCAACCTGAAGACCTTTGAGGTAGACCTGAAGAATACCGAACTTGTCAGCGAGGAGGTTCCCGAGGATATCATCCTGGTCAGCGAGAGTGGTATCCGGACTGCGCAGGATGCCGCGCTTGTTTCCGGATGGGGGGTTAATGCCGTGCTGGTAGGTGAGTCACTGATGCGAGCAGATGATGTCGGCACCGCCGCTGAGGAGATCATGGCAGCAGCCGGGAATCATGAGCCTGCCGATCCATCAGTGGATGGGTGAGATTGCCCGGCTGGCGCCCGGCTTTACGGGGGGGTAGAAGTTTTTGCAGTGGATGTGTTTTTATCCCTGTGCCCCCGACAGCTTTGCTTTGGGGCCAGCTCGTGGGGGATACTTGCCCTGTAGGCCATACCGGCCCTTTGACAACCTGATCCGGCCACGTTCCCGCTGATGCGGCATAGAGTGATATTGGTCATGGGTATGCTCGGGCGTAGCTTGCCGGCCGGGTATCCGAATCGTTCACAGGCAAGCATGATGTCAGTCCATATCGGCAGGGCGACATTGCTCCCGTAGGCTCCGGGCATGATGGTTTGCGGCCGGTCAAGCCCGGCCCATACCCCGCAGGTGACCTTATCGGTGAAGCCAATGAACCAGGCATCCTTGAAATCGTTGGTGGTGCCGGTTTTCCCCCCGGCTGATTTTTTGTAGCCTAGCCGACGCGCCTTGTAGCCGGAGCCGTCCTGTGCCAGCACACCCTGCAGGATTTCAGCAGTCAGGGCACACGCTCCGGCCGGCGCGGCCGGATAGCTCTGGGCGGCTGCACGGTAAAATGTTTCCCCGCGTGTGTTGACGATGCTTCGTATCGTGAATGCGGGAACGCGTGCACCGGTATTGGGAAAGATCGTGTAGGCACTGGTCAGGGATTTCAGGTCACAGTCCAGATTGCCAAGAAACAGCTGTGGATTCTCAGTGTTTTCCGGGATGGCAATGCCGGCGTGCTTTGCCAGTCTGCAGACGTGCTGGATTCCGGCACGGTTTCCAACACGCACGGCCATGGTATTACGGGATTTAATCAGCCCGAAATCAGCACCCTGCATGCCGAGTGACTTGCCATCCGCGTTCTTCGGTTTCCAGTGTGCCTGAGCGCCCGCAATTTCTCCGGTGCGCAATGGGCCGTCATCGATCAGGGCACCGGGCATCATGCCATTTTCAAAGGCGGCCATATAGACAAAGGGCTTGAATGCCGAACCCACCTGGCGCCTTGCCGAAGTGGCACGATTGAATTGGGAATGGGCGATGTCGCGACCCCCGACGATGGCCAGTGTTCCGCCTGTCGAGTTGTCCAGCAAGACCATTGCCCCTTGAAGGTATCCGGGCTCACTCCCTGCTCCTTTTCTCTGGAAATCTGAGCGGGTGGAGTGCTGGTAGGAGGGTTGGTTTTCAATCGTTGCCAGGCCGCGCTCAATGGCAGCCTCGGCATAACGCTGCAGGCGCAGGTCGATACTGGTGTATATTTTCAATCCACCGTCCTCGGCATCGGATTCGGATAGTGCATGCTGCAGATCCTGACGTATGGCATCAAGAGCATAACTGTTTTCCCGTTTTGGTCTTGCTGGCCGCTGGGTCAGCACAACAACAGTCTCCGTTTTTGCCAGAGCGTGTTGTTGCCGGTTTATGATGCCTCGCGAGAGCATGCTCTTGAGGACCGTGTCCCGTTCCGCGACCGCGGCCTTGTAATGCCGGAAGGGAGAAAAGCGGTTGGGGCCGCGAATAATTCCCGCCAGCATCGCGGATTCTGAGAGCGACATCTTTTTTGCCGGTTTACCAAAGTATGATTGGCTTGCCAGCTCGATGCCGTAGATACCGGATCCGAAAAATATCCGGTTCATGTAGAACTCCAGAATCTCCTCCTTGGTATAGGCTTGCTCGATACGCCTTGCCAGCATGACTTCAACAAGCTTGCGGTGCAGCGTTTTCTGGCTCATCAACTCATCAAAACTGTTGCGGGCCAGTTGCATGGTGATGGTGCTTGCTCCTTCGGTTTTGCGCTTGATGACAGTGCGGTAGACGGCACGCAGGACGCCAATTGGGTCGACACCTCCGTGGCCATAGAATCGGGCATCCTCGCGGGAGAGTAACGCGTCAATAAAGCTTTGTGGGATTTCACTGAGAGGTACAGCAACACGGTTTGAGCCGTGCAGTAGCCCGATTTGTTCACCGTTGCGATCGTAAACGATTGAGCGTGCCGGCATGCGACCGAGCTTTGTGAGCTCATATTTTTTAGCAAGGGTGGAATAAACCAGGAGCATTAGTGTAAGGCCAATCGTCGCGACCAGTGCCGCCGCGGTTCCGAGCTTTATTGCAGCCAGCAGCCAGCGTTGGCGCTTTCTCGCCTGACGCACCGGTTTGCCTCTCTTGGCGGAAGCCCTCTTGGCAGGAGTTCTCTTGGCGGAGGTTCTCTTGGCGGAAGTTCTCTTGGCGGAGGTTCTCTTGGCGGAGGTTCTCTTGGCGGAGGCTCTCTTGGTGGAGGCTCTCTTGGCGGAGGGTC
>CAWVVE010000035.1:0-9636 GCA_963933075.1 uncultured Verrucomicrobiaceae bacterium
TATCACCATCGATGAAATCAAACTGGGCTGTTCTCAGGATGTTTTGTTCCAGATCCTCATGCTCCCAGTAAAGTCCGTCATCGGAAACAGCCACCGCCATGCCGGCGCCGGCATAAGGCCTCAACAGGAACGGCAAGCCGAAAATCGGGTCCACATTCTGCCATACGTTTGAGAACAACATACCGAAGGGCCCCAAGCGAAGCTGGGCGATCCCGGGATCATAATATAACGGGTCATCAGGGAAAAAAATGGTGGCTTCACCTTCCAAGCATAGCTTTGGTGAAACCCTGAAACCCAGCATGGCATGAGCCTTCAAGACCCCGGGATGCGCCTGCACCTGATTGGCAACAGGGATGGTATCCGCAGAATTTGACAGGCGGAAAACCGTCCAGCCATTGATACTGATCTGGCCTCTGTCATGCCCCAGTCCCAACTCGGCGGCAATGGTGGTGGCATGCTCAACGGTACGGAAATCCTCCTCGAGTTGAACAGTCACCTTGCGTGTCACGAAACGGATGGTGCCATCGTTTATCGGCTTGCCTTCCGGAAAAGCGACCATGCCGCATTCATCCCCGGGAGCGGCCGCCTCACGTGCTGAAACGAAATTGTATAGTTCCGCATTGGAAGCCTGCTGCGGGATACGCTCGACAAATCCACGTTCACCTGAAGGCCTCACCCAGACCTGATCAAGGGCCAACTCCAAAGAGGCGGGGGAGGGTCCATCGACCAGATTCAGCACACCCTCCGGTAAGGGCTGATATCCCGGGGTTGCCGCCTGCAACGGGGAGGTTGCCGCCACGATGAGGGATGTGGCAGCAGCCATGGGGACGATGAAAAAGGGGAACTTCATGGTTTGGGCGAGGTTAAGTCTTCAGGCAAAAAATCAATGCAGCGCCTTAAAAATAGCGCAGTATTGCGAAAAATGGAATCCTTCAGTGATTAATTCTTTGGTTAAGGTAATGGAAGTATTCACAAGCGACACCTAGCTTTTATCAGGTATTTCCATGGAAAAAGGAATGACAGCACCATCCGGTCGCAGCATCAGGGGGCCATCGCCATGGTGATCGCCAATTTCAACCAACCAAGGCTGGTTACCCCAGCGGTAGGGAGTCAGGGGACTCACCGCGTCAAACCCTGTAGGAAGGTAGGTGGCCTTGCGCTTGCTGCTGTCATCCTCCGCACTGAGCCGCTTATAGGTGGGACACATCCAGGTTTCCTCGGTAACGTCATATTCGGCGAGGACCGTGATCCAGAAATTCCAGAAATCGTCCTCATTCCCGAGAGCACTCGCCGGAGGCTGTGGCCAGTAGCCTTTGTCCGTGGTGTGCATCTGGAGGGCTGAAAAAAGGCTCTTCATGTTAGCGGCACAGGCCGCCGCCTCCGCTTTCCGTCGGATCAAGCCGTAAACGGGAAAGCTCAGCGACACCAGGACCGCAATGATAAAAGTCACGACAAGCAGTTCAAGAACCGTGAAGCCTTTACGCCGTGCGGCATGCTTGCCGGCGGCAGATGTGGCACCAACCCGGGCAGTATCAGCCTTCTCTTGAAAAGCAACGGGCCGGCACACGGAAGTTACCAGCCCGAAGGAATCGTTGTCTGAACCTTGTTTCAAGGAAGAACCACACCCTCCCCTGTTAAAAAGAAGGAACTTTATCGTTAAGTTAAATAGCAGTCAGCTCCGTGCTGTCGCACAACACCAGTTGCTAGAATCCAATCTGCGCACCAAAGACATATATCTTATGAGGCTCACCGATACTCTCTGGCAGAGGGTTCTCACCACCCTCGGAAGTAATCAAGGCTTCCACCTCTGTCTCGGAATCACCCTCAATAATGGTGGTGGTGGTAACGCGTGATGATTCAAAGGTGTCCAGTGCTCCAAAGAAGTTGGCCTGACCCTTGCCGGAAAAACGCATGATCGGTGCCTCCTCGGTAATCTTGGCGGTAAAGTAAGTGTTGGCAATATCGATACTGCGACCGGAACCACTGTCAGCGAAATTGCCAATGGTGTCACCATTGGTCACTGCGTTTACTTCACCGTTCACCCAGTCAACCATGCCAAAGCATCTGCCGACATAAACTGCGCCACGGAAGAAAATCACAGACTGATTAAAATTAGGGAGAGGATCGTTCAGAGTGTCTGATTCACCCCAAAACATGGGAGCAGTACTATCCGCCCAGCGCGCCATACCCACACCATTGGTGATATACATGGCCGCCTGGTAGACTCCCGAATTGTTCTGGTTGAAATTATTTCCACCCCAGGGACCTCCGACAATGGCGGATGCCGGGGAAGCCGAAAGGACGACAATGGTAGCGATGAGGGAAAAAAGCGTCTTCATATCGCCTATTTGTCAGGGAAAAGAACCCTTCAAGCAAGCCTAATTTACAGAATTATCCATTTTTTAGGTATTGAAATTCCTTGAATTTACAGGACGCAAGCCAGATTCGTGGCATCATTGCCCCATGGATCTGGGCAAACTCGCTGATTATCACACGCATACCCCGCTGTGTCGGCATGCTACGGGTAAGCCGGTCGAATATGCCCGGCAGGCTGCAAGGATCGGCCTGGGTGAGATCGGGTTCTCTGACCACAGCCCTGCCGCGCAGGACGGATTCGACGACTGGCGCATGCTGCTGGAGGAATTTCCGGAATATCTTGAAGGAGTGGAAGCCGCCCGTCAGGCGGTGCCGGAAATCACAGTGCGCCTCGGCCTTGAAGTCGATTACCTGGAACACGGGGAAGCATGGATTGAGGAGCTCAGCGGAATGGCACCCTATGATTACCTGATCGGCAGCGTCCACTACATCGCCCCGGGCTGGGATATCGACCACCCCAAGTGGATCGGCCGTTGGTCGGGCATTGCCGAAATCGAGGAAATCTGGACAGCCTACTGGCGGCTCTACACCCTTTGCGCCGGCAGCGGGTATTTTGATTTTCTCGCACATCCTGACCTGCCAAAAAAATTCGGCCACAAGCCCGAAGGTGACCTGCGGCGTTTCTACGAGCCTGCCATTGAGGCCGCATCGTCTTCAGGCACAGCAATCGAGATCAACACCAGCGGCTGGCACAAGGACTGCGCCGAGCAATACCCCGCCCGGCAATTCCTGGAACTCATGAATGCAGCCGGGGTTCCCCTGGTGGTCAGTTCCGATGCCCACGCTCCTGGTGATGTCGGGCGGGACTTTGAGAAGGCCGTATGCCTCGCCCTCGACACGGGATTCACCCACAGTGCGCGCTTTGAGAAGCGAAATAAAATACTGGTCGAGATGCCTTCCAGGGTTTCCGTGTCATGATGCTGCTGCGTGCACGGGAACACGAAATGCACTTCCCCCGCCGGCCAATGGTCATGGGGATTGTCAATATCAATGACGACTCCTTCTGCGGAGACGGCAGCCTTGACCCGCAGCAGGCCATCGCTCTTGCCGGGCAACAACTCAGGGAGGGTGCCGAAATCATCGATGTTGGCGCGGAAAGCGCCCGCACCAACCGCGGCCCGATTGCCGTCGAGGAGGAAGTGGCCCGGTTGCGGCCTTTCATCGAGGCCTTCCCCGGGATCGCCGGTGCTGCCGGCATGCCGGCAGCAATGCTTTCTGTAAATACCTGGCGACCGGAAGTCGTGCGACAGGTCCTGCCCCTTGGCGTTGATCTTTTAAACGACATGGGAGCCCTGCCTGAAGCCGCCAATGCCAGGCACTGTGCCGAGCATGGCACGGCACTGCTGATCATGCACAGTATTGGCCAGCCGAAGCAACCGCATGGCGGCGAACATTACGCCGATGTCGTCAGGGAAGTTGAAGAGTTCTTCATCAGGAAGCTTGAGGTTGCGGAAAACGCCGGCCTGGAACGAGACCGGACTGTTCTCGATCCGGGCATCGACTTTGCCAAGGACCGCGACGATAACCTGCAGTTGCTGCGTGAATTGAACCGCCTCGCTTCCCTGCAACGGCCAATCCTGCTGCCTATCTCACGCAAGACGGTCATCGGCGAGGTCCTCGGACTCAAGAATCCCCTCGACCGCGATCCCGGGACCATCGCCTGTGCGGTAACCGGAATGATGCGCGGGGCGGCAATCCTGCGGGTTCATAATGTGGCTGCCGCAATCAGTGCCGTGCATGTCATGGACCCGATAATCAGCACCCGGGATTAATTTCCAGCGACGGGAACCGGCATCTTTGCCTTTACTGACTTCAACCAGCGATCCAGGTCGCTGGCGAGTTCCCTCCGCTTTGACTCCTGCGTAGCGGCAAGGTCCTTGGTCTCGGAAAGGTCATCGGCAAGATGATAAAGCTCCTCTGCGCCGTCCTCATACCAGCGCACAAGCTTGTAGTCTCCCTGGCGCACAGAAGCGGAGGGACGGTTGGCAGAACCATGGTAATGCGGATAATGCCAATACAATGCCCGTTGCTTCAGGGCTCCACCCCTCAGCAACGGGGTCAAATCAACACCATCAAGGTGCTGCACCGGGCGCAACGGCAAACCTGCCGCGGTAAGCAGGGTCGGGTAGAAGTCCGTGGTCACCACCGGGATTGAAGAGACGCTCCCCGGTCTTGTCACCCCCGGCCAGGAAACAATCGTCGGCACCCTGACCCCGCCCTCATAGAGCCATCCCTTACCGGCACGCAAAGGCAGGCAGGAAGTTGGTGCCTTGCGTTTAGAGGGAAGCGTACTCAAGCCCCCATTGTCCGAGGTGAATATCACCAGGGTTTCACTTTCAAGCCCCATCTCGCGCACTTTACCAAGCACCTTTCCCACGCTTCGGTCAACGCTGGCGACCATTGCGGCAAAAGTCGGGTTATTCTGGGTAGTGCGCGTATGTCCGTATTTTTCCGGACGTATACCGACCTTGTCCGGCAGGCCGAGTTTTTCAAGCCGGCCTGAATATTGCGTAATGTCCTGGCGGCGTGCCTGAATCGGTGTGTGTACGGAATAATGCGCAAGTAAAAGCAGGAAGGGGCTCTCCTTTGATTTCTCGATAAACTTTACCGCCTCATCAGCAAGCACGTCAGTCAGGTAGGCCCCCGGTGGAGCATCCTTGAAATCCGGCACATCATGCGCTGCGGGCTTACTCCCCGGGTTGTTCTTTCTGCTGAACGGATAATGATAGGAGGCGGGTGCCCCCGCCCTGTTCACCCCGCGGTGATAATCAAATCCCTGGGTGCTGGGGTGATCGCCGTCTTTTGCCCCGAGATGCCATTTCCCGAAATAAGCAGTGGCGTAACCGGCCTCCCGAAGCACTTCCGCAAAGGTAAGCTCCGCCTGCGGGAGTGCAGCACCATTTGCCGGGCTCAGCAATACCTTGCGCCGCTGGCTCGCTCCTATCCAGTCGGTAATACCAAGGCGAGCGGGAAATTTCCCGGTCATCAGCGCCGCACGGGTCGGCGAGCAGACAGGGCACGCGGCATAACCGTCAGTGAAGCGCATTCCCCGCCCGGCCAGGGCATCAATATTCGGGGTCAGGTGATATCGACTGCCGTAACATCCAAGGTCCGACCATCCAAGGTCATCAATAAAGAAGAAGACAATGTTTGGCTTACGCCCGGCCCACGAACCGGTTGATGAAAATATAACAAGAACCGTAAAAAAAACGGCTGTAATCTTTCCGGACATCAAGCCCCTGGCACTTTACTTGATAATACCGGCTTTCTTGAGCGTCGCGTATGCGCCGTTCTTGCCGACTGTCTTGAGTGCACGTGCAGTCAGCTTAACCTTGATGAAACGATTCAGCTCTGGCACCCAGATGCGCTTTTTCCGCAGGTTGGGCTCCACGTCACGCTTGACCACCTTGGTAACATGACGACCAATACCACCCTTCTTCTTGGCCAGACCACTGCGGTGAATCCTGCCTCCGCGGCGGACGTGGGCTCCGGTGATTTCACAAATTTTGGCCATGACATACCTAAGGTCGGGAATCCTAGGGGCGCGTAGAATAGGCCGTCTCATCGGTAGGTCAAGGATTTTCAGAGGATTTACTGCCTCTGCGGCTTGATTCCATGCCCTCCGGCGACTAGGAATTTCAACCATGCATTCCTTTCATTACCGCGACGGATCCCTGCACTGTGAAGAGGTGGATCTCTCACTGCTGGCAAATGATCATGGCACACCCCTCTACGTATACTCAGCGGCAACCATTCGTGATCATTACCGCCGCCTCAGTTCAGCCCTCTCCGGGCTGGATCATCATATCGCCTACGCGGTCAAGGCCAACTCAAACCTCTCAATCCTCAAGTTGCTGACCGAAGAGGGTGCCGGCTTTGACATCGTTTCCGGAGGCGAGTTGTTCCGCGTCCTGCGCGCCGGAGGCGCCGCCTCCGGTTGCACCTTTGCCGGTGTTGGCAAAACCCGGGCGGAAATCAAGTATGCCCTGGAGGAGGGCATCTACTGCTTCAACGCAGAAAGCGAAGCAGAGCTTTACTTTATTGACCAGGTAGCCGGTGAGCTCGGGCAGATTGCCCCCGTCGCGTTGCGGGTCAATCCCAATGTCGATGCCAAGACCCACAAGTATATCTCCACGGGCAAAAGTGAAAATAAGTTCGGTGTCGACTTTGATGATATTGCGGGCGTCTATGCCCGTGCCGCCAAAGAGCTGCATAATGTCAACCTGCGCGGCCTGCAGATGCACATCGGGTCACAGTTAACCAGTGTGCAACCCTTCGTCGAGGCTGTCGAGAAAGTCGCTCCGCTGGCGGCACAACTCAAAGCGGATCACAAGATTGAGTTCTTCAGCATCGGCGGCGGTATCGGCATCATCTATGAAGACTCTCTGGCAAGCGGCGGCAAGGATTGGTGGAACGGGAAATCCGGAGAGGAAAAACCGCTTACCCTGGAAGAATACGCACAGGCAATTATTCCCTCATTGAAGCCACTTGGCCTGAAGATCCTTCTCGAGCCCGGGCGCATGATTGTCGGTAATGCCGGAGTCCTTCTCAGCAGGGTGCTCTACAAGAAACAGGGCGGAGCCAAGGTCTTTGCCATTGTTGACGCCGGCATGGGAGACCTGATTCGACCTGCCCTCTACCAGGGGCACCATGACATCACGCCGGTCACGCAATCAGATCGCAAGCCGGAAACCGTTGATGTGGTTGGACCGATCTGCGAAAGCGGCGACTTCTTCGCCCAGGATCGCGAGTTGCCCAGGCTTGAGGAAGGGGACCTGATCGCCTTGCTCAGTGCCGGTGCCTACGGGTTCGTGATGGCATCCAATTACAATTCGCGCCCCTTCCCTGCCGAAATCCTTATCGACGGTCCAGAGGCAAGCCTTATTCGCAGGCGACAAGGCTTCAGTGACCTGATAAGTGGCGAAGAACTTTAATATACGATATATTTTCACCCGCTGAAATTACACATCGACTAATGCCCATTCACCCCGGAACACTCAAGCCAATGCTCGCCGCGATGCTGCTATCCTGCCTGGCGGTTGCTGAAGGCAGCGGGGCATTGTTCAAGAAATCCTACAAGCCCAGGGATAAAGTGAAAGCCCAGGGGGAATTCATCATTGTCAGTGGCGGACCGGCATTACGGAAATGGGAAGATCTCCGTGAGGAAGCCGAGCAGCACGACCGCTGGTGGGGAAACTTCATCCGTGCAGCACGTGCACGCATCGAGGAGCTGCAGAAGCGGCACGGTCCTGATTACCCGATTACCTGGCTGGTATATCGCCCCGGATACGTGTCACGTGCCGGCGAGGACGGTCAACCGCTGATCACGTGGATCGAGTCCGTGCGTGACAAATACAAGGTCAATCTCATCTGGTTGAACACCGGCAAGGATATCATAAGGCATATCAACAGCGGCATGGACCGGAAGCGGATCAAGATCATCGGTTTCGAATATTACGGGCACTCCAACCAACACGCCTTCATGATGGATTACAGTAATGATATCATGGGAGCCTCTACATCCTGGCTGCACGAGAAAGACCTGCGAAAAATTCAGCGGTCCGTCTTCTCACGCAGCGCAAAATGCCGCAGCTACGGATGCAAGACCGGCGAAAGCATGTCCGCAAACTGGCGTGCGGCGACCGGTGTCCGCATGTGGGGGGCAAAAGGCAAAACCGACTATTCCAACCCCCTGAAACCAACACTCTCACCCGGTGGATACTGGAAGCGATAGAATGTTTTTGTTCTGTACTTTCCAAATATCAATTCCTCACGCATAGTAACAACCCTGCCGTGAACTTCCAGCAACTCCAAAATCTCTACCAGTTGCCCTTCTTCGAGCTTATCAAGAAAGCCCGCGAAGTGCACGAGGAACACTGGCCTGAAAATGAAATACAACTCTGCACCCTGCTCTCGATCAAGACCGGAGGTTGCAGCGAGGACTGTTCATACTGTGCGCAGAGCGCACGTTATGAAAGTGGCATTAACGCAGAAAGGCTGATGCCTGAATGCGATATTCTTGAGCGTGCCCGTGCAGCCCGCGACAACGGGTCAACGCGATTCTGCATGGGAGCCGCGTGGAAAGGTGTCCGTTGCGGAACCAAGCGGTTCGACGAAGTGCTTGGCATTGTTAAAAAGGTATCCGAGCTGGGGATGGAAGTATGCACAACCCTTGGCGAGCTGGGGCCGGATGAAGCACGTCAATTAAAGGATGCGGGGGTGACCGCCTACAACCACAACATTGACACCTCGCCCGAGCATTACGCGAACATCGTTTCCACGCATAGCTTCCAGGATCGCCTTAATACCATTCGCAATGTGCAGGATGCCGGAATGTCCGTGTGCTGCGGTGGCATCCTCGGCCTTGGTGAAACGACAGATGACCGGTTGCGGATGCTGGAGATTTTATCTGGATTTAATCCACCGCCTGAAAGCATCCCTATCAACAAGCTCATGCCCATGCCCGGCACCCCCCTTGAGGGCGCGGATCCCGTAGACGCGTTTGACGTGGCCAGGACAATCGCCTGTGCACGTATCGCCGTGCCTGCCGCAAAGGTCCGGCTCTCTGCCGGGCGCACCGAGCTCAGCGAGGAAGCCCAGGCCCTGTGTTTCTTTGCCGGCGCAAACTCAATATTCTATGGTGACAAACTGCTCACCGCCGCCAATCCTCAGACACAACAGGATCTACGCCTGATTGAAAAGCTCGGCATGCAAACGCAGGCTCCCAACCGCCAACTGGCAGCTCCACCTGCTGAGGCTCAACGACCACTCGCCCCGAACCCCGCATAGACCCGAAGTCCCAAAAGGTGAACGGGCCTTTCTACAGGGCCACTACCCAGACCCGAAAATCGATGCAGCCAAAGCTTGTCTTAGCAGTGCTTTTCCTTGCCGCCTTTATTACAGGCGAACACGCCGGGGCTCAATCGCAGCCTTTAGCGGCAACCAATCTCCCGCGTACCTACGCTCCCACCCTCCCCAGGGCAGCAGCACCTGTCTACCCCTGGCGCCGAGACATCACTGCTACCATTTTCTGGATCGGCGAGAAATCCTCTGCTGCAAATCCCCGACACAATGCGGCCAGTTCCTGGGACACCAAGTGGATGCAGAACTACGGGGGATACGATGACCCGAACCCCGCCCACAGGAGCACCGACTTTCGCCCGAAACGCTTCATCCCCGGGCTTAATCCGTTCTATGTCGCCCTGCCCTATAATGACCGGATCAACTGGGCCAAGACCAAGGCCAGCGCCAAACGGGCCA
>CAWVVE010000036.1:0-9546 GCA_963933075.1 uncultured Verrucomicrobiaceae bacterium
AGCAGCGCCTGGGTTGTAGAGTTCAACGGCATCATTATCAAGCACCCCATCGCGTGTACGCACCTCGTTGATATAGATAATCTGCAACGGCAGGGGTAATGGTTCATTAGCTCCGGGAGAACCGTTCACGTTGATGCTCGGACGCCAGTTCCGATAATCCTCCTCATCCGGATTGTCATTAGCATTAAGTGAAACCAATGACCGGTCTTCCCCATCTGCCTCGCTGGGCCAAAGCGCCCGCTCGAGGGCATCAGAATCAGGAATCGCCGGAGGATCAGGTATATCGCCGTTGTTTCCATCGTGATAACGAAGAGAAAAAACGGAGTTTCCGGTTGAGTTCGGTCCGTCTTTAAGGGTCAAGCGTTCCCCCTTATTGGAAAGTCCCGCCTGGCCGACCACGCCGTTGTCCTCATCAACAAACTGTCCGCCAATGGCCACGCCGGGATAATTGAGAGCAAAAGCTCCCGAGTTGGCCACCACTACAAAAAACTCCCCGGGCTCAAGAACCGTTCCGATTGGAAACGTAAATAATACACCATTGGTGAACTGCCATCCGGAAATGTCTGCTGCCTCATCACCGGCATTCTTCAATTCGATAAACTCCTTCTGTTCATCCGCGCCACTCGGGTTGTAATGAATCTCCGTGATGATTACATCACCATCGGCACGCAAAGTAAAACACGGGATTACTAATGCCGTAAAAATCAGGAAATAACAATACCGGTGGAATACACGATGGAGAAAAATCATGAGGATCGCGAGGGCTTAAGGGGGAAAATCAGTCGGTGAAGAGGTTACTGAACTATCGCCCCACAACCCGAACCGGTCAAGGCAATGTCGATTGCAAATCCGTGCAGATACTACCCCTGGATGAACTATGAATCGGGCCGTAAACGACGTGCAGGAGAAATCTCCCGGGGATCAAATAACCAACCGGGATCGGAATCTATTAATTCGTAATCCTCAAGGATAAATTCCGGCAGGATCATGTTTGAATTAGGATCATACGCATCCCTTCCCGAGTAATGGCCGTGGATTTTATATTCAAAATTGTGGTCATCCTGAAACGGATCCGCTTCTCCCCCCTCTTCTCTCTCAAGCAAGCTTCCGGGCACAGGCTTGATAGACTCATTCATCACCACCAACTTCGCCGTTGACCAATCGTTGCGCGGACTTCGCAGGTATCCCCAATAGCGTGTAGGCTCAACATGATAGCGACGGCCAATGAAATAATCGCCGGGTTCCTCGACAAGGATGGCCTGCAGGCGAACCCCGCGTGCCGCAGCAATCGCCGGTTCCACTGCCGGCTTGGTCATCTCACACCCCGGGAGAAGGAGAATAATCAACAATCCGGGAATCGTTGCCGTTAATCTCCTACACATGATGTGCAAATGTGCATACATCAACGGCAAGTGGCAACACATTATGACAAACCACAAAACTCAACCCGGAGTTAATACCCCAGCCATGGACCAAGCCACTTCTCCGCTTCAGCAACAGCAATCCCCTTTCTCCCGGCATAGTCCTCGACCTGGTCGCGACCGATCTGTCCAACACCGAAATAACGTGAATCCGGGTGTGAGAAATAAAGTCCACTTACCGCTGAAGCGGGTTGCATCGCCATGCTTTCAGTGAGGCTTGCGCCGATCTTATTCTCGACTCTCAAAAGATCGAAAAGGATACGTTTCTCGGTGTGGTCGGGTTGTGCGGGATAACCTCCGGCAGGGCGTATCCCCCGATAACACTCACGAAGATATTCGCTGTTGCTGTATTCACCCGGTTTCTCATACCCCCAGGCAACACGCACCTCATGGTGCAACTTCTCGGCAAAGGCTTCGGCAAGGCGATCAGCGAGGGCTTTAGCCATGATTGCTGAATAATCGTCCTGGTTGTCCTCAAACCCTGCAGAAAGGCAATCAGCACCCTGAATTGCCACCACGAAGCCGCCTATATAATCCTCCCTGCCACTTTCCAGAGGTGCTATAAAATCGGCAAGTGCGTAATTGGGTTTGTTTTTCTTTGCCATCTGCTGACGCAGTGTGTGGAAAACACAACGCACTTCCTCCCGGGACCCGTCTGCGTAGACCTCTATGTCATCACCACGGGAATTAGCGGGGAATAATCCCCAAACTCCACGCGCGGTAAACTTCTTGCCGGCAACGATCATGTTGAGCATCTCAATGGCGTCATCATGAAGCTTGCGAGCCTCCTTACCCATCTCCGGATCATCAAAAATGGCCGGATATCTCCCTCGCAATTCCCAGGTGTGAAAAAACGGGGACCAGTCAATAAACGGGACAATATCCTCCAGTTCCGGTGCGGACAAACCCTCACTTACCCTTTCGGGAACTGCAATATCAATGGATTGCCAGTCGCATTTTAAGCACTTCTTCCTTGCCTCATCTAGGGTGATCAACTTTTTCCTTGCCGCCTTGGCACCAAACTCCTCGCGCAGGTCAATGTGCCTCTGCTCATTGCCAGCCACGAAGGTGTCCCTGGCCTCATTACTCAACAGCGAGGTGACCACCGGAACACTGCGACTCGCGTCCAGGACATGCACTACCGGGTTGCCATAATTGGGGGCAATCTTGATTGCAGTGTGCGCTGCACTGGTCGTAGCACCCCCAATTAAAAGCGGTGTGGAAAAGCCTTCGCGATCCATCTCGGAAGCGACATGCATCATCTCGTCAAGACTCGGGGTAATCAATCCGCTGAGACCGATGATATCCGCTCCAACCTCCCGGGCTTTGGCCAGGATTTTCTCACATGGGACCATGACTCCAAGGTCAATAACCTCGTAGTTGTTACATGCCAGGACAACCCCGACAATGTTCTTGCCTATATCGTGCACATCCCCCTTGACTGTCGCCATTATTATCTTGCCCGCAGTAGCAGCCTCATCATCCTCCTCCTCCATGAAAGGTTCAAGATAAGCCACTGATTTCTTCATAACCCTCGCCGATTTTACCACCTGCGGCAGGAACATCTTGCCGGCACCGAACAAGTCTCCAATAATGCCCATGCCATCCATTAGCGGCCCCTCTATAACCTTGAGCGGCTTGCCGTATTTAACGCGTGCCTCCTCGGTGTCCTCCTCGATAAAATCGGAGATACCCTTAAGCAGCGCATGCTCAAGGCGTTTTTCCACGGCATCTTCCCGCCAACTGAGATCCACCGCCCTCTTCTTCCCGGCATGCCCTCTGAACTTCTCGGCATATTCAACCAGTGCCTCGGTGGCGCCTTCATGCCGATTAAGCAGCACGTCCTCCACCTTCACGAGCAAATCATCCGGAATTTGCTCATACACCTCAAGCATTCCGGCATTGACGATACCCATATCCATGCCGGCCTGGATGGCGTGATACAGGAAGGCAGAGTGCATGGCCTCGCGCACAACATTATTCCCACGAAAACCAAAGGATATGTTGGAAACGCCACCGCTTACCTTTGCCCCGGGAAGGTTCGCCTTAATCCATTCGGTAGCCCTGATGAAATCAACGGCATAGTTATTGTGCTCCGCCATCCCGGTCGCGACGGTAAGTATATTCGGATCAAAAATAATGTCCTGCGGATTAAAGCCAACCTCATCCACAAGGATTCGATATGCCCGCTGACAAATCCGGGTCTTGTCCTCATAGCCCGCCGCCTGCCCCTCCTCATCAAAGGCCATCACCACCACGGCCGCACCATAACGCATAATCGTGCATGCACATTCCCTGAACTTCTCCTCACCCTCCTTGAGTGAAATGGAATTAACAATCCCCTTACCCTGCAGACACTTGAGCCCGGCCTCAATGACCTCCCACCTTGAGGAATCAACCATGATCGGCACCTTCGTCACTTCCGGCTCAGCCGCGACGAGGTTAAGAAAGCGAGACATCATTTCCACGCCGTCGATAAGCCCCTCGTCCATGCATACATCGATGACATTGGCACCGTTCTCGACCTGCTGCCTGGCCACCCCGAGCGCATCCTCAAGGCGATCCTCCTTGATCATCCTCGCAAACCGCGGCGACCCGGAAACATTGGTCCGCTCGCCAATCATCAGGAAATTCTTGTCCTTTGTATGGTTATAGGGTTCCGATCCGCTCAGGCGCAGTTCAGGATCAACCTCAACGACCACACGAGGCGGGTATCTCTTCGCTGCCTCTGCAATCGCGGCAATATGCTCTGGTGTATTGCCGCAACACCCCCCAACGAGATTCACCAGCCCATCGGCGGCATATTTCCTGACATGTTCAGCCATATCGCCCGGCAACAGGTCAAATCCGGTAGGAGCCAAAGGATTAGGCAACCCGGCATTGGGATAACTCGAGATAAAGAGATCCACCTTGGTAGCCAACTCAGCCAGCCATGGACGCATCTTGTCGGGGCCAAGAGAACAGTTTAACCCAATGGCCAAGGGGTTCACATGCCGGAACGCATTGGCAAGCGCCTCCACCTTAAGGGCGGAAATAAGCGTTTCCCCCCCCAGTCCAACTGCAGCGGAAATCATGACCGGCAGCGTCATGGAATCCTCAGCGAACACCTCGGCAATTGCCACCGTTGCAGCCTTGGCATTCAAGGCATCAAAAATGGTTTCCACCAGCAGAAGATCGCATCCACCATCAATCAGGCCGCGAACCTGGTCACGATAGGCAAGCACCACCTGGTCAAAGGTCACGCTTCGAAAACCCGCATCCTCCGCATCAGGCGACTGGGAAAGAGAAACAGTCAAGGGGCCAATCGCACCGGCAACATAACGTCTCTTTCCGCTTTCCTCTGCACTCCTGTCTGCCCATTTGCGGCACAACCGGGCCGACTCGACATTCATTTCCCGGGTCAAATCACCAAGGAAGGGATCCTTGATGATACCCTCAAAAAAATCAGGATCTTTGCGGCCCTTTCCCTGCTCCCGGGGATCTTCAACAAAAAACTCACTCTGGGCAATGGTTGTCGCTGAAAATGTATTGGTGCTGGCAATGTCGGCGCCGGCCTCAAAAAAACGCTTGTGGATATCGCCAATGGTATCCGGCTGCGTCAGCGAGAGGATATCCCCGTTATTGAGCAAATCCTTTTTGCTCTCGCCGAAACGGGCTCCACGGGCTGCCTGCTCATTAAGGCCATACTCGCGAATGGTCGTCCCCATCGCTCCGTCAAGGATCATGATGCGCTCGCGAAGAAGTTTTCGCAGCTCGTTTTCACAGCTTTCTTTAGCCATTTCAGGGAGAATAACCCTTTAAAACTTGGCTTCAAGATAATATATCAACAAATCAAGATATGTTGATATGTATTGCATCACGCTAAAGTCGGGTGACCTGTCCCTAATGCAAAAACAACTGCTGCTGGCATCAGGCTCTCCGCGCCGCCAAGAACTCATGACGCAGGCAGGCTACCGTTTCCAAGTTGTCATCCCCCATGTTGAGGAAACCAGTGAGCCCTCCCTCTCTGCCCGGCAGTTAACCGAAGGCAACGCCATGCTAAAGGCAAGCGCCATAAGCTCTGCCAACCCTGATGCTGTCGTTATCGGGGCGGACACACTTGTCTTTCTCGGCTCTGAACCTCTGGGAAAACCCGATAGCCTGTCCGCAGCCGAAGCCATGCTCACACGGATGCTTGGAAAGACACACCGGGTGTGCACCGGCGTCGCTATCCTTCAGGGCGGTCCTGCAACACGGCATGCTTTCCATGTCATGACAGACGTGACATTCAAGCCACTGAATCCTGGGGAATTACGCGCCTATCTGAAACTTATCAACCCCCTGGACAAGGCTGGTGGCTATGCCGCCCAGGAACACGGCGAAAAAATTATCGCCAATATCAGCGGATCATATACCAATGTGGTAGGGCTGCCGATGGATGAACTCGCCGCTCACCTTTCTGATAAATTCGACATCCGGCCAGAAATGCAGGATCATTGCACCTGAACCCCTAAAACTGAATTATTCAAGATGCGTATTATTATAGTCGGTGCCGGTGAGATCGGGCGTCACTTTGCCCTGAGCCTCACAAAAGGGTCCCACGATATCACTGTCATTGAGTTGAACGACAAACTGGTCAAGGAAATCGAGGATAATGACGAAGTAAACACTGTCATCTCCGGCAACGGCACTCATCCCAACCTGCTCATTGACCAGGCTGATGTCAGCCAATGTGATCTTTTCTTTGCCCTGACCAGTGATGACAACGCCAACCTGACCGCCTGCAGGGTGGCCAAGGAGGCAGGGGCCAAGAAAACCATTTGCCGCGTTTCCGAGGAGTTGCGCCGTAATGAATTCCCACTAAGGCTGGACCATCTTTTCTCCGTCGACCACATGTTCAGTTCCGAGCAGCTGTGTGCCGCTGAACTGTCAAAGAAAATCCATAACCCCGTGCCAACCGAAGTCGAGGAAATCGGGCTTGGTACAATTGAGGTCCAACAGGTCACCGTCAGCAACACTAGTGACGTTTGTGGTCGTTCCCTGCGGGAAATCTCACTACCCGAAAGAATTCGTGTGCTCTCCATTCTCCCCGACAAAAAAAGCGAGGCATTCATCGCCGGCCCTGATGATCGCCTGCAGGAGGGCGACAGCGTAATGCTCTGCGGTAACCCGCAAAAACTCTCGGAAACCGCAGAGTTGCTCCATGGTGGCAGTACCAGGGACTGGAACCCAAGGGTTGTCATCGTCGGCGGGGGCAGTTACGGCTTCGCGCTTGCAAAGAAAATGGAGGCATGGAACTACAAGGTGAGGGTTTTCGAGCGTGACCAGGCGCATGCAAAAAAAATCGCAGGCGAACTGGATGATGGCATCGACGTCATAAACTCTGATGCCACCTTGCTTAAGGACCTCCAGGAGGAACAAATCGGAGAGGTGGAGGTCGACTTCTTCATTGCCACCACACGAAACGATGTCGACAATCTTGTCAGTTGCCTACATGCAACCAAACTCAAGGCCAAGAAACGGCTCACGCTCATTCATCGCACCGATTATGCGGACGCACTCAACCAGGCAACCAATGAACTCGGTATCGTTCCTGTCAGCCCGCGGAAAATAGTGCAACAGGAACTGATGCGCTTCATCACCTCCGACAAATACCACCTCATTAAAAACCTGCCGGGAGGAGACCTTATTGAGGTGACCGTGCGCGAGAATTCCAAGGCAGACGGCGCAACCGTCAATGACATCACACTGGAAGGTTGTTTACTGGTGGCACACATCAATGAGAAGGGCACCAGGGTGCCCTCCGGCGAGGATGGCATTGCCGCGGGTGACAACCTCTATGCGCTGGTTTCAAAGAAAGCCAGGAAGGAATTTGTCCGGAGGGTCACCAAGTAGCTTGCTCGCCATGTAGCAGTCTTCGGGCAATCTATTCATCACTCCCGGGCCGACCACGCAGCCGTTTCTTGGTTCCGTGACGGCGCTTGTTGGCAACATTGATTTTCTTCTGTCGTCTGGATGGCTGGCGTTTCTGGCGGCGACGCTTCGCAGCCTCAAACCGCCGCTGCGCCTGCCGCTCAAGTTCACGTTCCTCAAGGAGCTCGCAAACCAGGCTTCTCGCCTTCACGCGGTTTGCCGCAAGCGAACGGCTATGCTGACACTTTATCTCAATGCCACTGGGAACATGCCGCAACTGCACACAGGAAGAAGTTTTGTTGATCTTCTGCCCGCCTGGCCCCGAACCGCGAATAAAGCGCTCCACCAAGTCACCCTCAAGCACATGCAGGCGCTTCATGCGCAACCTGAGGTCTTCGGGAATCGGGGGCTCGGCAGCCATGCGTGAAACCTAGCACTCATTGACAACAGTTGCCGAATTTACAGATGGCGGTATGATAGAAATTTGTTACTCCTCAAGGATCAAGTGGCTATCGGTAGCCACTTGAGAATCCCATTAACTAAAGCATTGGCAAGCATTACCGGAGATGGATTATCCCGAAAAACTTCAGGAAATTATCTCGATATTCGAACCCCTCTGCGAAGAGGAGCGGCGCGAGAACCTTGTCAACTTCGCCCTCGGGGCAGAAAAATGGGAACCAGCCGAAAACGAGAACTTTCACATCGAAGATGTTCGTAAAGACGAGCAGTGCATAGACACTGTCGGGATCTTCCTGCGCATCGAAGGCCACAGGGCTAGGTTCAAGGTTAAACTCGGCCCCAATGTTCAGACTCTCACCAGAGCGATGACAGCGATCCTCTGCCGCGGACTGGACAACTGTGACTTTGATGAAATCCTTAAGCTACCGGAGGATTTTATCGTGAAGATCGTCGGTTCACCACTTGTATTGACACGAAGCCAAAGCATTTATTACATGTTTTCCCGCATGAAAGATGCCCTGAAGGCCTACAGCAAGAAGCATCAGGGTGCATCATAATGGCAGATTTACAGCACGGCCTTTGTGCAGATTAAATAGCCATTCTCTAAATTCCATTTGCCCTGCAATCGCTTCCGAGTAAGGGTTTGCCCCTAATAACTGAAAACCATCCTGGTGCATGGAACCCGATTAGAATCCGGGACAGTTTGCGCTGCGGTAACTGGATACGAATTCCCTATTATACCAATCCTGCCCTCCGGCGGGGTGAAGGCGGGAAGGAGACTTGAAGCCAGAAGTCCGAATACTTGCCCGGAAAGGTTACGAGAAATTTCTTCGCATAAAAGAACCATCCGTAATGTGTTACCATTCCCCGCGAACAACCGGGTTTGTCATGCTTGCCCTGGGGGCATTCATGCCCCTGAAAGATGTAACGGCAACCACCTTTGCCAGTGCGGTGATCGCCTATGAACCGGGCCTCATGGCAAATACCGGAAACCCTTCAGCCGCCCTCGGTCAACCCGGTCGGGTAACCGGCGCCGGAACGCAATTTGCCGGCATTCTCAGCCCGTTCAATCCTCATTATGAAGATGATCAAATTGTTCAATTCGGTGAAGGCGGTTCAATCACGCTACAACTCGCCCATTTTGCGGTTACCACCTCGGGAACACCGGAGATAGGGATTTTCACCAACGCCGGCATCAGTGATACATCCTGGCCGGCAGGCATTGCCGGAAGTGACCTGGAATTGCCAGGCGCAACCTTTGGCATCGACAGCGCCATTCTTGATGTCAGTGCCGACGGGTCAAGCTGGATAAACCTCGGGCTGATCCGGTTTGATCAGCCCTCTAGTGCCTTCTCAAATACCTCATCGCCCTACCAAAGCGACCCCACCGGACTCACACCTGCCAATTTCGGCATTCCCCATGGCAATGCTCTTGCCGACTACTCGGGCAAGGACTGGGACACAATCCAAGGATTGCTGGGCAACTCTGCCGGAGGCACATGGATCGACCTTGACTCCACTGGACTTGCCCAGGTCGGCTGGATTCGCCTTTCACTGGCGAATGATGGCAATGCAGATACGCTGCTCAACTTCGAACTGGATGGCGTTTCTGTCGCTTCCGCTGCGGTGGGAGGATCTGTCATCCCCGAACCTTCTGTATTCGCTCTGCTTTGCACATTAATCGGCCTGTTGGCCCGGCGACGGCGATGAAGTTTTCTTTCGCCGTTTTATGGGCATCTGTCGCGCTTGCCGGTGCCGACACGTTACTCGATGA
>CAWVVE010000037.1:0-9489 GCA_963933075.1 uncultured Verrucomicrobiaceae bacterium
CCAGTGCCCGTGCCTTTAGGTCATCAATTGCCGCCGCCCCCCACAGCCTCCAGGTCAGCCGCGCAAAGCTCTCTGGCCAATTCGCCGGCTTGCCCGGCTTGAGTCCCTGCCTGATAGCCGTCCAGATGACACTCTCCTGGTTGGCGGCACCCAGCCCGATGGCCTCCAGGGAATTCTTGTCGCCAGTGTCACAGCGCCTGGCAAGCTCCACGAAGATATCGGCGGTTTTCTCAGCGGGGATATCGCGCAGCGAGAGGGCAATTTCACGGCGTACCTGCGGGGAAGAATCAGCGCTCATTCGGCGGGCGTGGGCAACCATGTCGTGACCTGCACGGCGCAAGGCACGGTAGGCAAGGACGCGCTGCGCGGGGTTCCGTTGCCCCAGCATAGCGACACAGGCCTGCGCTCCTTTACCTCCAAGATACGGTAACAGCCAAACGCCGCGGGCCGCGATCCACTCATTCTTGTCCTGCAAGAGTTCCACCACCGCCGGCAATGCCCCTGCCCCCTGGGCCTTGAGCGCACGGAAGCCGAGATACCGGGTGTTGATCGCAGGACTGCGCAGGGCGGCAATCCGGCCCCCCGTGGTGGCAAGGTCGAGCTTGGGGATGACCGGCTTAAAGTCTTTCGGAGCGATCCGGTAAATCGTTCCGGAAAAGGAATCGTCCATGTGGCTTGAGGCCCCAATGCGCGGGTCAAACCAGTCACAGAAATAAATCGCGCCGTCCGGGCCGACGGTCACGTCGCTGGGCCGGAAAAGAGTGGGGGATATCTTGCCTACCGGTGCGTTCTTGCGGGGCGTCCCTCCCGCAAAGTCAGCTCCCGCGTATTTTTTCTCCGGGTTGCTGGTCAGGAAGTCAAAGCGTTCCAGTTTAAAGGTCCCGCCCATCGGCGTGGGCTTGTAACCCAGGATAGTGTTCAGGGCGGCATCACAACTGAGCAGCAGGCCGTTCCACTTGGGCTCAAGGGCACCGTTTTCATAAAAGGTGATGCCGGTCGGTGCACCGCCGCCATAGACATCACCGGCATCCATGGTGCCGGGATCATCCTGCCGCCAGTGGACACGCGAGTAGTGCTGCCCGGGGCGCCTGACCGCCTTGTTGCGCTGCCTTGCGTCGCGGGTGAAGTAGCCGGCACAACCGTATTCAAGGACGAAGGAGGTTCGGCAGGCACGCGGGTCGTCGTTGTCGTTCTGAAACATGTCGCCAAAGGAGCTAAGCGTTTGCTCATAGGAGTTGCGGTATCCATGGCCGACGATCTCGGCATTGGAGCCGTCGGGATCCATGCGCACGGCAAACCCGGAGGTCCAGACATGCCCGTCTCCGGATTTCATGCCTGATGTCTTCAGGTGGTCAGCCGGCCAGTTGGGACCGTCGCCGCCGTAGGTGCCTCCCAGGTAGAAAGTCCTGCCGGACTTGTCGGTAAACACCGCACCGCAGTTGCCATTGTTGAAGTAGAACTTCCCGCCCGGGCCGGCGGTGAGCGAGTGCAGGGAATGATCATGGTTGATTGCGTTAAATCCGGTCAGAATGACTTCGCGCTTGTCAATCGCGGGGTCGAACTTCAGGTCGCGATTGACATCGGTGAAGGCAAGCAGGTCCGGCGGCTGGGAAACGTAAACGACATTGTCGAAGACGGCCAACCCGAGCGGCGCGATAAACCCCTTCTCCTGCACAAAGGTGTGGGAGCTATCACAACGCCCGTCGCCGTTGGTGTCCTGCAATACAACGACCCGGTCACCTGCCGCCCGGCGGCCCTGGTTGCCGCGGTAATTCACGCCCTCCGTCACCCAGATCCGGCCGGCGTGGTCGATATCCATGTTGGTCGGGTTATAGAGCTGGGGCGTGGTGGCCCATACGGTTACTGCAAGCGAGGGGTCGATCGCGAACATCCCCGCCGGGATGGATTTGGGCTGCCTGTCAGGCGGCCAGTTATCGGCTACCGTGACATTAACCGTAGTGAGAAAAACGGAGGCGAGAAGGACGAAGCGGAACATGAATTGGCTGCAGGATGTCGCAAATGCAGGCGTTATCAACCCATTGGGAAAAATATCCTGCTGATTACTTCACAAATTCCACAAGGTAGCCGGCGCTGGCGTCCCCGGCCTTAACGCTTACCCAATAACGTTTTCCCGGGGCCACCTCGGCCGCCGGTTCAAAATTAATGCAGGGCATGACCCACCGGGAAGTTGAAAGGTAATTGATAGGCACCTCGGTGGAGTTGGGAGGCGCAGATGTGCCTGTAGGGGCTTTTACGAGTGCCTTATTCAACTTGAAGACTTTCAGCTCAACCTGGTCCTTGGGCGGCAGCTTGCCACCGGGAAAATAGACACTCCATGCGGTTCCTGCCTTGAGATACCGTACAGGAAAAAATCCGCGCGAAGGGTAAGCAAAGAAATCATCGGCGTAGCGTGGCTGTGGCCCGGACTTGTCCATGGTCCACATGGCACTGAACTTTCCTTGCTTGCCGATACCAAGCTTACCCAACCTTGGGCTTAAGCACCATTGGCGGTGCGCCCGGTCTGAGCGGTTGCTTGCACCGTTGTCATTCATGTATCCATGGATGGAATCGGCCAGCCCTATCCCGCTGTGGAGATTGCACTTGCCGGCCTCCGCATTCACCTCATGGGAAAGCCTGCCGATTCCCGCACAGCCCGCGGCGGCCTTGCGGGCACCTTCACACAATCCCTGGTCCAGGATGACCTGGTAGGGGAGGCCACACAGGTATCGGTAGGCGTTGAGTGAAGCGAGGGCCTGCCGGTGCTCCTGGGGAAACTGTGCCTGTGCTTGGGCCGCGCCCTCGATCGCATCGATAGCTCCCGCGATTGCATCCCTGTTTCGCGGGTAGAGTTTGCGGTTGGTGGGATTGCCGACACCATCGGTGGTGAACACTTCCCCGCTCTCAAGCATCGCGCGTGTGCTTTTGTCAAACCGCTCCAGGGGAACAGTGAACTTACGGCCATCCTTCTTGCGGATCAGCGCAACCTTGCCGCCTTTCACCTGCAATACCCTGGCCTGGATGAGGTCGCCATCGGAACTGAAGAGATCCTTGAACTGCTCCTGCGACCGGCCCTGGCTGGTGAGCTGGTGCAGGCACACCAGTGCCAGAAGAATAACCTTCAACCTTGTCATCACGCGCATCCTAGCATCAAGCACCGGGAAAAGACAAGAAGGCCTTGAGCAACCGCAAATCCTATACGCCCTTAAAAAACAAGGCATTTGCCCTTTAGAGGAAAATGCTAGGAGAGCAGTTGGGAAAGGGGGCCTTTTTGGAGGGTGGCAGGAAGTTGGTTGTCCAAGCGGCCAAAGTGATCTGTGGGGTGGCCGGCAAGGTGCATGAAGGTGTTGTAGAGGTTGGCGATGGTATGGTGACCGGGTTGTTGGTAGGCGGGATACTGGAGGTAGCGGTTGCCGCCGCCCGGGGCCAGGCCTCCGATGAGGACAAATGGCCACTCAATACCGCTGCCGTGATGTTTCTCGGCGGCATCACTGAGGTAAATAATGAGAGTGTTGTCTAGCATGGTGCCATCGCCCTCGGGGACAGCCTTGAGCTTGGCGGCAACGCGGGCAATCTGTTCGAGGTGGAAGGTGCGGATGCGGCGGCGGGCCTCGACCGGGGTCATGCCGTTTACGGACTCACTGTGGCCGAGGCCGTGGACGTGCTTGGAAATACCGAGCCCACGGTAGGTGACCTCGAGGGTGTCGGCGCGGACGTTGACGACATTGGAGATGCCTGAGATGAGGGCGGCAGCGGCAATGTCGAAGTGTGCTTCGATACGATCCGTCTCGACCTCGGAGGTAAATTTATCGGTCACGATGGGCGCGGCGGCGCGAATCTCGGCTTCCAGGCCTTTGAGTTTGCGGCGGCGATCGCGGAGTGAATCGAAAGCGGAGAGGTAGTGATCGAGTTTATCGTGGTCCGCGTTGCCGATGTGGCGCTGGACGCGCTTTATATCCCCTGCCATGTGGTCAAGGAGCATGGACTGAAGGCGGTTCTCGGCGGCGGCACCTTTGCCGGCGGCGGCGATGCCGAAGAGAGACTTATAGGCCATCGCCGGGCTGGCCTGATAGGGAAGCGGGCGGTCGGCGGCAAGGGCGGAAATGCCGGGGTAGACAACGGAGTCCTTGACGCCGGTGAGGACTTTACCGCCAAGGGTAAGGCCGACGTGGGGGAAGATGGAGGGAAGAGCGGCGGCAAGAGAACCATCGACGGTGGCGGAGGCGGCGCGGCCGGGATTGCCCTCGTTGCCGGTGTAATAGCAGCCGAGCGCACCATACCAGGCGGAGTGCCCCCCACGGCACATTTTCCCGGAGAGTCCCTGCAGAATGGTGAGCTGGTCGGCAAACCCTGCGAGGGGTTTGAGGGATTCGGGAAGCTGGTGATCTTTCAGGGGAATATCGAGAAGTGCTTTTGTGGGAACGAGTTCAGCGGGCCAGCTTTCGCGTTCGCCGGGTTTTACCATGGAGGGGACAAGGTCGGAGGGGACGAGCTCGGCGGGAGTGAGGCCGCTGGATTTGACCACAAACAGGAAGCGCTTGGGGAGAACCCCGTTATCGCTGGCGCGCAGATTGTGCAAAAACGGCGTGAGGAGAGGCGAGATGGCCCCGGCAGTGAGGCCCTTGAGAAGGTGACGGCGCTGGGAAATCATTTGCGGTAGAGGAAAGAGTCGGAGGAGAGGAGGGAGGCGATGAGCGCTTTCATGCTGCCGCCGTTGTTTGTGTAGGCTTTGTCGGCAGCGATAAGGGTGGAGGAATCGGCGAAGGTCTCGTTACGGCCAAGCCAGTAGCGGAAATTGTGGCGGACAAACGACTGGCGAACGCGGGTGGAGCCGGCAAGTTTTGCTACGAGCTGGAAAGCGTCGGCAACGGGACCGTCGATTCCAGCATCGCCGCTGTCAACGATCTCGCCTGAGGTTTCGACAGGCACGCTGCGGACATCGCGGTGGCGGTCGGGAAAGATGGTGAGGATATCATCGAGCATCTCAGTGGTCCTGAAACGGCCGAAGTCGTCGAAATTTTCGAAGGGAAGGCCAAGCGGGTTCATTTTCCTGTGGCATCCCCAGCATTCCTTGGCGCGGGTGGGTTCGAGGCGCTGGCGGAGCGTGTGGTCGCGTTCCTCGGAGATGACGGCATTGACGGTAATGGGAATCTCGGGGACCTGGTCGGCAAGGAGGTGTTCACGAATCCACTTGCCACGACGGATAGGATCATTGTCGAAATTTCCGGACCAGGCAATGAGCCAGGCGGGGTGGGTGAGGATTCCGGCGCGCTGGGATTTCGGCAAAGGGAAGGGCTGCTTGCGCGGATAGTCCCAGGTCTTGTGGTCGAGGTTGTAAAAGCCAATGTAGGTTCGGCTGGAGGATCCCTCGAGGGGGATAGGGGTTTTGCCTGCAGCCTCGATGCGGTTGATATAGGCGATGTTGGTTTTGTAGCCGGAGTCGTTGACGTTCTCGCGAATGTAATTGAGATCGTGCTGAAAGTGCTCGTCGGAACCGAGATAGGTGACAAAGTAGTCGTTGGAAGTAAGGAGCTGACGGAGGACGTCGCGGTCGCGGTCGAAAATATGCATGACGAATTGATCGGCATCCGTAACGATCCGCTTGGTGTCAAAACCACTGTCGATACTGATACGCTTCTCGTCCTTGAAGACCCTGGGGGCGTGGTGGTAGCCGAAGAAGTCGCGGAAGAAGCGCAGGGTGCGGGTATTGCGCACTTTGTGGTCTTCGCTAAACATGCGGTAGTCGGCAACAGACATATTATTGGCATCAAGGATATGCCTGACGGCGCGACGGATGTTTTCCGGGGAGTCGAGTTTGCCGTTGTGGGCGAGGAAGAGGAGGGACTCGGATCCGACGGTTACCTGGTCTGGTGGCTTGTCCGTCAGGGCGTAGGCAAGGGCAAAGGCCAGCTCGTGCGGGGAGAGGCGGCGGCGACCGTGCTCATCGGGTTTGCCGAAACCGATTTCAAGGCGGTATATGACCTCCGGCTTGAGCATGACCGAAACCAGTGCCGTCTGCAGGCCGCGGGCTTTGCCGGCACTCTCGATGGCTTTCTTGGCCAGTTTCAGGGTATTTTCGAGTTCGGGACCTGTAGGAGATCGTCCGATAAAGAGCTGGTATTCGTGAGTAATGGCAGCAGTCAGTTGGACAATGGTGGGCGCGGTTTCAGAATCAATGATGTCACGGAAAACCTCTTCGTCCTGACGGTGGAGTTGCATGCGCTCATCCCACTCGCGCTTGAGGATACCGGTGGTCTGGTAGGCGGCGATCGACTGGCAGTTCATCATCAGGAGCTGCAGGGTGGCGGAGTCGGCCAGGTGCTGAGTGCTGTAATCGGCAATGATGCCCTTGCTCTCATCCATTGCAAAAGGCTGGTGAATAGTGGCGGCGTGACGCAGACCGCCGAGGTTTTTGACGAACTCATCGTAGATGTGTGGACTACGTCGCCACAGACGGGGAGGTGAAGAGGCGGGGCCTGCATGGGATCCGTCGAAGAGGGCCTCGTGCTCAAGGCGATTGCCAAAGTCAGGGTGGCGGCGCTTATGATCGATAATCGGGGTGATGTTCCTCTTGGCGAATTCGGAGCGGATCCAGGTTGTCAGTTTTTCCTGGGCTGAAGGATCGGGGCGGGGCTTCTTCCTCGGCGGCATCTGGCGGGTATCAAGTTGCTCGAGGACCTTTTGCCAACTGTCGACGGTGGCGGGTTGGGAGAAGTCGGTGTTGAGAGATTCAAGGTTGAGGTCAGCCTTGGTGGTATCTGCGTCATGGCACTCGGTGCAGTGTTTGGAGAAAAACACAGGGGATGCCGGCAACTGCAAAGCGAAGGAAAAGAGAACGAGGGCAATAATATGGCAACGGAGCATCAGTATACCACTATGACGGCAAAACAGAGGGGTTGTCATGCAGCCTTACAAATTGCTGGATGACCAGATCTCATGCCCTCACGATAACACTCAGGATCCGTGAAGCGCAAGACGGCGGCATTAAAGCGGAACGTGAAGAAGGAAAAGAGAGGCGAGGGCGGGAATCGAACCCGCGAATACCGGTTTTGCAAACCAGCGCATTACCACTTTGCTACCTCGCCGTTTAATCGCCAATAAAAGCGGCTAATGCCTCATTAAGGCGGGTGTCCTAAATATCCCCTGTGCAGCCGAATGTCAATATCGATACCCATTTTGGGCTTAACAGTTCGTCTTCGACACCATAATATGGGATATCATGCAACGATTGCGCTGCGGAGTCATCCTTCTGGACGGGTTTATCGACCACCTCGCTGAATGCGCTGTTTCACGTGCAGGGGGCGACAACACCCATGTTGCATCCCTGGAATACATCCACTGTATTGAGGGGGAGCAGGCCGGGGAAGAATGGACAAAGTTCGGCTCGATAAGCCGGGGAAACCTCTCTATAGAGTGTGTCTTTGAGGTGGATGGGGTCATGCTCTACATGTCACGGCAGACTCAGAAGGGCTTGCGCGATAAATGGGTCGATTACCGCGAAGAAACAATCGTCGTTGGCTGAGAAAAATATGCGTGCCCTGATCCAGAGAGTCTCCAGCGCATCGGTCATGATTAACGATCTGGTGCACAGCCAAATTGAGCACGGACTGCTGGTCCTCCTGGGCATCGAGGAGAGTGACTGCAGGGAGGATGTTGACTGGCTCGCCGGGAAAATCGCACGTATGCGCATCTTTGATGAGGGTGATGGCCACATGAACCTGTCCCTTTCCGACATCGATGGCGACACCATGGTCATCAGTCAGTTCACGCTGCACGCCAGCACCAGAAAAGGCAACCGGCCGTCCTTTATCCGCGCTGCCCGGCCCGAGCAGGCGCTGCCGCTCTACGAGATATTCATCGAGAAGTTCCAGACCATTACCGGGAAACCCGTGGTAAGCGGCCGGTTCGGAACCTCCATGCAGGTCTCCCTTATCAACGATGGGCCGGTAACTATCTGGATCGACTCAAGGGATCGTCAGTAACGGCCCACAATCCCGGTAACTTAATATCCACCGGAAGCGTACTTGCAAAACATACCCCCCCGAGTCCCCCTTAATATTCATCCTCCCCGGGCTTGGCGTCCTCCCCGGGCTTGGCATCCTCCCCGGGCTTGGCATCCTGCTGACTGGAAACCGCGGGACTGGAGGAATTGCGATGCCTGAGCCGGATGGCAGTGCCGCAATACATGCACCGCATCCACTTGAAAAACAGCAAATGCAACGCTGTGCTGCAGGCAATGCCGATCAGTGGCACATGATGAGCCGCCCGGTGCTTGCGGCAAAGGCGAACATGAAACAGGGGACAACTGCAAACACGGCAACGCGCCTTGCTGGCGACAATGAAAAACCCTAGGGCAAGGGGAACGAAGGCAAACACAAACGGCAAAACCTCCGTCGCCCTCTTCAAGTTGTGCGTGAGAAGGAGAACAAAAGACGTGATGATAAGAGCGGCCAGAAATAATTTGCGGAGCAATAAAAGGGTGGCCGCCAGCATAAGCCGCACCGGAAGCGGATGAACCACACCGCGTTCCACAAGCCGTGACAGCGTGCCCTCGAAGAACTTGCTGCTCTGCGGTTCACGACCACTACTTATTTTTCTGCCCTGGCTAAGTGGTGACGTGTGGGTTTTACCCTGATTGTATTCATCGGAGGAAACAATCCGGGCTAAATCTAGAGGTTTACTGGGCGGCGAATCCGGCGGGGGGGGCAACTCCGGCTCTTCGCGCCGGGGGGGCAACTGAGCCAATGCCGGGTTACTCGAGCCGGCGTCGGACGTCAGCTGTGAGCGCATCTTGTCTGTAATCTCAAGGGCCTCCGGAATATTGAATATATCCTGGTCCTCCTGCCAATTCCTCGCACCGGCGCCGTGATCATCCTTTTCCTGCACAGAATCTTCATCCTGCTGCCCAACAGGCATAACGAGCTTACTTTTTTTCTTGGGGCTGGTCATGAATCGGCCAGCAAGACCTTGGTCCAGATGAAGGGTCGCTGCATTGCTATTGATTAAATTGGGGGGAAGGGGGAATAGTCTGCTTACCGGAAGCGGGGAAACTTAAGCCACCCCCGGCAAAGTTTCAAAAACAAATCACCCACCACTGCATGCCGCAAGTAATCAGGAAAGACTCTCGAGCATCTCTTCAAGTTGCCCAATACTCATTTTCAAGGATTCCCGGCGCTTTTTGGTTTCTTCAACAACGTCCTTCGGCGCACGCTCGATAAACTTGGCATTGGCCAGTTTGCCTACAATCTGGTCTAGATCTTTTTTCATCCTTCCCGATTCCTTGGAGATCCTGGCCCTCTCAGCCGTGATGTCCACCAGTCCCTCAAGGGGCATATACATCTTGCCAAGCGGGGTCAGGAAAGCTGGGGTGCCCGCCGGCGCCTGGTATCCCCCGGCCGCATCAATATCTCCGGCGCCACAGAGAAATTCAAGCGTGTCGAGTTCCTCCGCCACCCAGTCGACAGCCGGTTCAAGAAAAAACTTCACGTTCCG
>CAWVVE010000038.1:0-9387 GCA_963933075.1 uncultured Verrucomicrobiaceae bacterium
CCTGCCACCCGTGCCGCTATTATTGAGGGACTCATTGCCCACAAGTATCTTTTCCGCCACGAGCAGCAGAAGCGCGACCTTGTCGTCTCCAACAAGGGCCTTGCCCTTATTGACCTGCTCGATGACATCGGCATCGAGGCATTACGCTCCCCCGAGATGACGGGCGAATGGGAATTCAAGCTCAAGGAAATGGAGCAGGGCCGCCTTAACCGTGATTCCTTCATGAAGGAGATCAGCGAACTCACAAAGAAAATAGTCAGCCTGACCGGCGGGAGAATCAGTGAACTTGAGAACCGTGTATTCCCTGAGATCGATGCTACCTGCCCTGAATGCCGGGAAAAAGGCCTCAAGCAAAGCGATGGCAATTACTCGTGCAAAAACCCTGAGTGCAAGTTCAAGCTCAACAAGTATATCGCCAGTCACGAACTGATCGCCGATCAGGCAGTGGAACTCCTGGAGAAAGGACGTATCGGCCCTTTCGATGATTTCAAGAACCGCTTCGGTCAACCCTTCAATGCTGAAATTACTCTCGAGCAAAGCAAGGGTAAGCGCGGCAGTTGGAAACCGGGATTCATCTTTGAAGGGGATGATGAACGTGAAGCGGAAAGCAAAAATATCAGTGAGGAGCAAAAAATCACCGATGTCGAGTTGCCAAATGGCACAACGGCCAAGGTCTACCAGACTGAAAGTGCCTACATCTGCCCGGAAATGGCTACCGACAAGCACAAGGGTGGCACCCGTATCGCAAAGCTGATCCTGCAGAAAGAAATCCCGCAGGAACAGGCGATCAAACTCTTCACTGAAGGCAAGACCGACGTGATTGAGCAATTTATCTCAAAAAAAGGCAGACCCTTCAACGCCCATCTGTTGCTTGACAAGTCCACCGGGAAGCTCGGTTGGGAATTCCCTCCACGGGCCAAAAAGAAAGCCGCGCCCAAGAAGAAAGCTTCCGCCAAGAAGAAAGCTTCCGCCAAAAAGAAAGCTTCCGCCAAAAAGAAAGCCTCCGCCAAAAAGCCTTCAGCCAATGGCAACAATGAAGATGCCCCACCGGGTGATGATTCATCCGCCACAAGCTCATGAAAGAAAACATCAAGCTCGGTATCGTGGGCCTGGGCAACATGGGTCGGGCCCATCGGCAGAACATCCTTGATGGTAAGGTTACCGGCATCGACCTGTGTGCTGTCTGTGACATCCCCAAGGGATTGCCGGAGCAAAGGGATGGGGAGGCCCAGTTTACCGACGTTGGAGCCATGATCTCCTCCGGAAAGATTGACGCGATTCACATCTGCACGCCTCATCCATCACACCGAGAAATTGGCGTGCAGGCACTCCACTCAGGCCTGCATGTGCTCATGGAAAAACCGCTCGCTGTCCACAAGGCCGACTGCCAGGCGCTGATTGATGCCTATGATGCCACCGGCCGCGACAAGATCTTTGCGGCAATGTTCAACCAGCGAACAGACCCGCACTACAAGGTTCTCAAGGAAAAAATCGATTCCGGAGAAACCGGAAGAGTGCGTCGTATTCACTGGTCAGTAACAGACTGGTTCCGCACCGAATATTACTATGCACTGGGCGGCTGGCGGGCAACGTGGAAAGGAGAAGGCGGTGGCGTATTGCTGAACCAGTGCCCGCACAATCTTGACCTCTTCCAGTGGCTTTTCGGCATGCCCGAGCAGGTCACCGGTTTTCTCAATTTCGGGCGCTACCACCAAATCGAGGTGGAAGACGATGCCACCCTTTACTTTCGTTACCCGGACGGCAAAAACGCCACCTTTATAACCTCGACAGGAGAAGCCCCTGGCATTAATCGCCTCGAGGTGATCGCTGAACGCGGTATCCTCACCGTCAATGAGGGGATAATCCGCTGGACCCGCAACGAGACCGAGGCCTCAACCTTCAGCGACACCGCTGAATCGGGATTCGCAAAACCGGAGACCAGTGAAATCGAGATTCCCATTGATGGTCGCGGCGGTCAGCATATTGAAATCCTGCAGAATTTCGCCGACGCAATACGTAACGGGGCTGAACTCATCTCCCCGGCAATTGAGGGCATCCACAGTGTTGAACTGGCAAATGCCGCGCTGCTCTCGGCTTGGTCGGGAACAACGATCAACCTGCCGATGGATGCTGAAGACTACGCCAGGATACTGCACGACAAATCAGAAAGCTCAACATTCAGGAAGAAGGACATCCAGGCTGCAGCCACCGCGACACCTGATGACTTTGCACAGTCCAACAAGGCCTAACCCGGAGTAAACTCCGGGCCGCACACATGACACACAAAAAATCGATGCCGATGCATCCACAAAAGCCGCCTTCCGCTCCATGCCCTCTCCAACTCAAGGCTTGCATACAGCAAGCCGATGAACATGCTATGATGCCATGATCATCACCGGAATAGCTGACGAGGCGGGCGATCACATAGATGCCCAAATAGCCGCGACTAAAGAACTTGGCTGGCAACACGTTGAAGCGCGATTTGTCCAGGTGGAAGGATTTGAGAAAGGCAGCATCCACGAGGTTCCTGAAGAGGCCTTCGATCTGGCGGCGGCAGCCTTCCATGAAGCGGGCATTCAAGTCTGCTCCATCGGTTCAACCATTGGAAACTGGGCTCATTCAATAACAGATCCTTTTGATATTACTGAGGCGGAAATCCAGCGCTGCATCGGGCGCATGCACAAACTGGGGGCAAAAATCGTGCGTTACATGAGCTACGCCATCCTCGAGGACGGCAAAGAGAATAACCTCGCCGATCAGTTCTTTGACGAGCGGATAAGCCGCTGCAGGGAAATCATCATGCGCTTCGAAGCCGAAGGTATCATCCCCGTCCATGAGAACTGCATGAATTACGGCGGCATGAGCATCTCACATGCTCTCCAGATGCAGGAGGCCATTCCTGATATGAAGTGGGTATTTGACACAGGTAACCCGGTATTCAACCCAGACCGCTCCAAGCCGCGCCCCTACCCAAGGCAAAACGCCTGGGAATTTTACCAGGCACTCAAGCCGCACATTAACCATGTTCACATCAAAGACGGCAATTGGAATGACGCATCAGCAGAATGCACTTTTACCATGCCCGGCGAAGGCCAGGGAGATGTTGCGCGCATACTCGCGGATCTCTCAGAAAGTGGTTATGCCGGCTTCATCTCCATTGAGCCTCATGTGGCCACGGTCTTTCACGACACCACCAAAAGCGATGACGATCCTCAGGAGAAAGCCAGGCAACAATTCGAGAGCTATGTCGAATACGGCCGCAAGTTGACTCTCCTGATGAAGCAATCCTCCTGACTCCTCTTTTTAAGGCTCCCGCAGCGCAGCGATTGCGACCGACAACTTTTCACGAATTTCGGTAACCCGCTCTTCTTTCAGCCGCTCTTCAAGGAACGCCCCGTCTCCGGGAATCGCGCAGCCTGTGGCGATAGCTTCGGCGCAAAAGAGCCTCACCTTCTCACTGGTATCAGTTAGGCCCTTAAGGGCGATGTCGCGCAGTTGAGCGCCTTTCAGCCACCGCCAGAGGGAAAATCCCACCTCTCTTAGGCTGGTACTGGGATGCCGTGCCATGAGGTTGAGTAATTCCACCGATCCCGGATGGGCTTCCCCTATGAATTCAAGCAAAACGCGCAGGTCCTCAACACTTTGGGAAACCGGTGACTGCCAGCGAAATCCTGAAATGATATCCTTGGCTTTCTGCATGAATACATTCCTGCTGCCGACAGGACTCCATCTCCACAGCACTGGAATCGCCGGACCAATCGCAACCTGTTCTCCAAGGAACCTGACGCGGAGCAATTTAAGAATCTGCTCGTCGCGCAACTTCAAATCAGCAAGATTCTCAAGCACCCGGCAAAGCCCGACCCACTGCTCACCCCCGGCTGAGGAAATCTGCCGCTTCACCTTGGCAAAAATGAACGCTACATCCTGATCGCTGAGGGCGCCTATGTCATAACCAATGCCTCCGGGATCCCCGGCTCTGATCTCGGTCTTCTCCAGCATCCATTCCATGGTTCCTCGTATCGGAGGATCCTTGCGAATTTTCATCCAATCACTTCCGAGACCATCAAATGTCCCATCTTTACCGAAGCCCACCCTGTAGTAGGCATCGCCCTGATGATGCGTGGAATGATAAAGGAATACGTTGTCGGAAATCCCTACCGGCTTGCCCAGCACCTGCTCAACATCCCCAGCCCGCATGCCCCGCTCAAGCAATCCCATCCTTAACCTGGTTGTCATCGTGACGGTGTTGATCAGTTTCTTGACCCTTGACTTCGGCACGCGTAACGCTCCTCCCAGTTCCACCGATGCCGCTAAAGCGGCATAATTTGCACGGCTCATGCTACTGTGTTGCCAGGCGAGCAGGGAAACCCGTTTACCATTGCCAAGCCACTCCGAGCGACAAATATGTCCTTGCTCATCCAGTGAAAACCTCGCGACCCCTCCCCCGTATACCAGCGTTTTATGAAAAGCCTCTGCAACCGGATGCCGCTGACGCTCATCAAACCCCTCGGCGTCCTCAATGGCAATGGCTCCCCAGGTAATATTCTTCCCGACAACTATCCGGTACCACCTTCCGGAAAACTTCTCATTCCTGTAAAACAGCTCGCCGGTCATCGGCATGCCTCCTGTCCTCTCAACAACTTCCATCCGGAGTGTATCCCCTTCCGGGAGGTAAAAAGACAACTCATCGAATGCAATCAGTTTCCACGGGGAAGGCTCTTTGCCCGTCGCGAATCCTGCGAAAACATCAGGCTGTTTCCCAATGGCACAGAGCGGGGACATCCCGCTGCCATTGCCAATAACAGGGAACAACTCCACCCGGTCACGCAATTGCCCTGCAAGCTGTCTCATTTGCTCACCGGTAACACGCTCTTCCCTAGTCACTGATGTCTCAGGCTCAATCGCAATAACGGGTTCAGGTAACTCCCGCTGATGCTCATGACCGGCTCGAGAAACCTGGGGATGAACAGGCTTCTCCTCACTCACCTTCCGCATAATGTAGAAGATAAAAAATGCCCAAAAAGGCAAGAGCAACAGCCACTTCATTGATAACAATGGGCTAATCCCCGACTGAAATATCCATAGACGCTCTACCGATAACCAAAGACCCAGAGCCCCTGGCTGAAATCACGCCATACATTTAGTTTCCAAGTGCAAGTTTTACCACCGTTGAATTTGCCCGCCACCACTGGACCAACCCGGCCGCATCAAGTAATTCTTCACCCCGATATCCCGTCATCTCACCGAAAGTCAGGCTGGCCTCACGGACAACATCAAGGTTGGTATCGCGGGCAACCGCCTCAGCCAGTGCATTGACGGCGTTTATATTGCGGTGATCAGCAAGCAAATATGCCGCTCTGGAGCGATGCTCCGCCTCCCCCCCCCCATCCTGCAGGATCTTGATTAATTGATCCGTCCCCAATTCCATCTCATCCTTGCCGCGAAGACTTGGGAACAACTCCCCAACGGGCAGGGCATGGCCTGAAGAGCGTAACCCGTTAAGGTATGCAAAACGCACTCTGTGAACCTCTGCCATTGCCCCATTCCTCAATTTCTCCTCCTTCTCCTCGCCGGCAACCTTGAGCAACTGATCAAATGCAGGACGATCGGCTTTCTGTATTGCCGCGTCCGCCAACTGGATAAACCTGTTTCTGGCACCAAGGTAATCAAACTCTGCTCGGGCATCCTCGGGACTTAACTCAAGAGAACTCTTCATCTCCACCACCTCGGTCAACAGGGAATCGATACGCTGCTCTCCAACCTCGAGACGCTTCTGCAATATCCTCGTCTCATCCTGGAACTCAATCACAGAACCTGCAATCTCCTCGAGGGCATTGACCTTTTTCTTGATGCCCGGCCACACCAGCAGTCCCACGGCGAGGACCGCGGCCATTTGCACCACGCCCAAAATGATCAACGGGGGCCAAAAACTGCGCCGGCCCCGCCTGTTACGCTTGCGCGTTACCATTGGTATTTCGGCCTCTTCCTCTAAATAAGGCCTTACCTCTTCGTCATCGGCCATTGATCCACTACGCAAAAAGGAACCATTGCCCAACAAGGACGACTTCGGCTTAATCATGCCTGCCGTAGAAGGCAAATCGGCCAAATCGGCCAAAGCTGCCATGACATCAGGGTCGGTAAATGCTCCACTTCCCGGAAAATCCCCCTTTGGCTGCCCCCCCTGCATCGACTGCCCAAGGTTTTCAAGCGCCTCACTGATGGAATCATCCGGGCCCTGCTCTGCAGATCTTGAAGGTAGACTCATTGAAATTAATCATTAGCAGGCCTGCGGCCCGTGCCAAGCGTAAGCAGGGAATTTAGAACAACCTGCACGTGCATTCAATGTATTCCATTCCCTCGCTGCAAGTAATATCAAATCCTAGCGGAAAAAATTGTTCTGCGCTCGACTCACCGCCTTTCTGCGCTTTGTTAACTGTTCATTAAGCCACCACAACGAAAATGATGACCATCGACATTCGTAGTATTCCCGTGGACGAATGCCTCCACATCGAGGGGGAGTTACGCGATGACATCTGCCAACTCGCGGAAAATGATGCGGCAAACGTGGCTGGCCCCCTTAAATACAGGGCTGAAGCCTCAATAGTATCCGAAAATCTTCTGTTGCGGGGCAATTTTGACCTGCCCTTTGAGCTCACCTGCTGCCGCTGCAATCACTCTTTCAGGCATACCGTAAGGCTCTCGGAACACTCCCTGCTGGCCCCAATGGGGAACTTAGCACTGATCGACTTGACGGATGCCCTTCGGGAAGATATTATTCTCGCCCTCCCGGATTTCCCGCACTGCAACAATGGGGACAACCAAATGGATTGCCCCGCCCGCGGAAAATTCCAGACTGGAAAAGACTTTTTGCCCTTGGATCCGAAAGAAAGTAAGCAATTAGACTCCAACAGTTGGGATACACTCGACAAACTGAAACTCGATTAATTTTACCTTATTACAACCATGGCAGTCCCTAAAAGTCGCACTTCCCTCATGAAGTCACGCATGCGTCGCGGCGCAAACCGCTGGAGGGCACCCAAGCTCAACAAATGCACTGAGTGCGGCAGCACAACGCCCTCACACATTGCATGCCCTTCCTGTGGATATTACCGGAACAGGCAGGTCCTGAACATAGACTCTTTCTAGGGCACTCGGAACGTTCACGTCCGAACTCGCCTGCCCTGTCAACAGGCACAACCATGGAAACGGGGAGTTTTGCTTGCAAGCATTGCCATAAACTCTTGTAATTTCGGCTTTGACGCATCTTCATCCTCGCGCTAAAGCTTGCGATGGTGCGACTGGATTTTATCCTCCGCCAAAGCAAGTATACGATGAGAATCGCACTGGATGTTATGGGGGGTGACCATGCCCCAACTGCCAACATCAATGGCGCTAGGCTTGCTGTCCAATCACTTCCTGACATTCAACGCCTCTATCTGGTTGGTGATGAACCTTTACTAAAGGAAAATCTCGACAACCAGCTGATCGACTCGGGAAAAATCGAGATTGTTCATGCAAGTGAAGTGGTCGGCATGCACGAATCCCCGGCCAAGGCCATCCGTCGCAAAAAAAACTCATCCATTAGCATTGCCACTGATCTTGTCAAAGATGGCACCTGCGAGGCCCTTGTCAGCGCCGGGAACACGGGAGCAGCCGTCGCGGCAGCCACGATAAAGCTGCGCAACCTGCCCGGGGTTGAACGCGCAGGCATTGCCTCCTCTATTCCCAATGAATACGGCCAATGCCATATCATCGACGACGGCGCAAACCCTGAGGCGAAAGCCACTCACTTACTGCAATATGCCATCATGGGTTCCGTCTATGCCCAGCATGTGCTGGGCAAAAAATCTCCGCGAGTCGGCCTCATGTCAGTTGGCACTGAAGCAGATAAGGGCACCGATTTCACTCGCGAAGTTTTTACCATGTTGAAAGAAAGTGGGCTGAACTTTATCGGGAACATCGAGGGACACGATCTATTCGAAAGTGAAATAGATGTGGTGGTCTGTGACGGGTTCACCGGCAATGTCATGCTCAAGAGCTGTGAGGCCACCGCCAGCGCAATGAGCAAATGGATTAAACAGGAGATTTTGAAATCCCCATTAAGGAAGCTAGGCGCAATGCTGGTAAAGCCAGCCTTCAAGGCAGTGATGGCCCGCGCCAGTTATGAGGAATATGGCGGCAGCCCGCTTCTCGGCATCAACGGCACATGCATAATTGCCCACGGAGGAAGCTCTGCACTGGCCATCAAAAATGCCCTGAGGGTCGCAACTGAAACAGTTTCCCACCGCGTCAATCCTCACATTGAAAAGGAAATAGCAAAGCTTTGCACCTCGCAACCGACTCATGCCTGATCCCTCGGAACAAAACAACTGCTCAGTCACTATCTGCGGAACCGGCAGCTATGTTCCTGAAAAAGTCCTTTCCAATGCTGACCTGGAGAAAATGGTGGACACATCTGATGAGTGGATCACCAGCCGCACCGGAATCCGGGAACGTCGCATAGCAGCAGATGGCCAGTCGACCAGTGACCTGGCCACCGAGGCTGCCAAGCAGGCAATGGCAGATGCCGGGATTACATCCGACCAGGTTGATTTAATTATCGTGGCAACCATATCTCCAGATACATTTTTCCCTGCGACCGCCTGCTATGTACAAAAAAACATCGGCGCAATCAATGCCATGTGCTTTGACGTATCCGCGGCATGCTCAGGATTCCTCTATGGAATTCAAATCAGTCAACATTTCATTAACACCGGCCATCGCAAGACAGCATTGGTGATAGGGGCGGAGAAACTCAGCAGCATGGTCGACTGGGAAGATCGAAACACCTGCGTGCTTTTTGGGGATGGAGCAGGCGCCGTGGTCCTCACCCGGGACACAAATGGCAATGCTGGACGAAAGGTTCTTTCCTCATCCATTGGCAGCGACGGCAGGCAGACTGATATACTGCACGTGCCGGGCGGTGGATCAGCATGCCCAATCACACCTGAAAATGCGGACCAGAAGCTCAACACCATCCGTATGCAGGGCCGCGAGGTATACAAATCGGCAGTCAACGCAATGCGCAAGGCGACTGAGGCTGCCCTCGCAGGCGTTGCTCTCGGTCCCGAAGATGTAGATATGATAATTCCCCATCAGGCCAACCTGCGGATTATTGAGGCAATTACCGATCGAATGGGTATACCAAAAGAAAAGACCTTTGTGAACCTCGATAAATACGGCAACACGTCTGCTGCCGCGATCGCCATAGCCCTTGATGAGGCAAACAGGACACAAGCCATTAAGCCGGGGGACATTGTCGTTCTGGTAGCCTTCGGTGCCGGGCTGACATGGGCAAGCAGCGTGCTCAGGTGGTAGGCTTCACGTAACTGCCACCAGCCCTGCCAA
>CAWVVE010000039.1:0-9359 GCA_963933075.1 uncultured Verrucomicrobiaceae bacterium
TTTGCAACTTGGTTGCTCCTGTTCGTCCAATGGCAATGCGCAGCTCGTCGGTCGTGTCACCCTTCCAGAGATCGCTTGCAGGAGGCATGATCTGAGAGAACGGCACTTCGACCCTGTTAGAGTCACTGCTGGCCTTGCCGATTTGATGAACAAATTCAGTGGCCAGTTCATCCGGGGGGGGCGGATTGAAGTGAAGGGACGTTCCCGGGGTGATTTGATCCACAAACTGCAGGGATTCCCCCTGGCCTTGAGTTATCGTAATGCTTGTTTTGCGGATATCATCAGCAACCAAAGCTTCAGGGGATGGCTGTCTCTTATCCCAATGAATAAGCGTGTAGATTCCGCAGCGTGCCCCGCTTGCAGCAATACTTAGAAGCCCGCGGGTTGCTGCTTCAGAAAAGTTTCCGGGGAAGTCGGCGATAACCAGGAAGTGGTATTTCTCGGCAATATTTCCTGCCTGTTTGTTGTATTCGGTGATGGTTGCATATTCATTACGAAGATACATCTGGATGACTTTTTCCATATGTGCGTTGAGTTCCGAAATACGGGTCTCAATCTGTTCACGCTGAGTCCAGATGCGTTCATTAATGATGCTGTCTTCGTAGTCAGCAAGATGAGTGATTCCCGCAAAATTCTGTCCAAGGCCAACAGGATCAAAGATGCTGAAGTTGAGTTTTCCCGGAGGGGCAACAGAGAGCAAGCGCAGGAGAATATTGTTAATCGTACCAATGATCTCCGGGTCGCCTGATGATTCGGTCTCGAAAAGGATCGAGCCTGCCTCGGGAAAGCGCAGCGCCAGTGGAACTTTAAGGTGAACATCACCCGGAAGGCTTGTCCGGTTGTCATTAGGAAGCCCCCCAGCCAGTGATTGCACGTCTACGGCCAGATGACCAAAGTTTGCGGCGTGGAAAAAATCCGCAGGAGCTTTCCAGTTGGCGAGTATATCAGGCTTCCAATCCGGAAAGATGTCCCTTGTGGTGTGATTATCACCTGAGATGGTCTTGTAAATTGGCGGGATTTCCAAATTCCATTTATCCTCCAAGGCCTGCCAGGCCTCCTGGTGTAATGTATTGGCGGCATGCAACCTGGATTCCTGTTCTCCCTCCGCCTGTTTTTTTTGTTCATTGAGGGCGTGATGAATTTCCTTTACGGCGGTTTTGTTGGTGGACTGGATTTGTGCCGTTCCTGACGTGAAGGCATCCAAGTTTTTCTTCTTCAGGCGTTCTTCCTGCAGTGCCAGCTTGGTGGGTCTGTCCTGCCCCAATTGTTCTGCATTCTCAATAGCTGAACCCAGGTTCTTGTTGAGCAAACTGAGTTCATCAGTGAGGTCATTTTCAAGTTTTTCACGACGGGCTTGCATCCACGGTTGTGATTTTTTTGCGTATTGCAGATATACCGCACCAGCATGATGAAGGATTGCCGATATCGATGCTGCTGCCTGGTTTGCGGTGGTTGCTGCCACGCGCTGCAGGATTAGAAGGATGAGAATTGCGACGAGCGAAATGCCTCCAGCCAATTGAGTGGGCGGACTCTCCCATCCTGCGAGATAGCCAGTGGAAAGGGTGATGGCAGTGGCGATTGGCACAAGGAATTGCAGGGGAAGATAACGGCAAATCCTGGGTAGTGACTTGTGGCCGAAATCAGTGATCTTTTGCTTCAACGAGAGGAGAAGTTCCTCAAACTTAAAGGGAGTTGCAGATGCCACCGCAGTTTCAAATTCCTCCGCAGTCAATTTGTCTGCCGGCGCATCGATTCCCTGCTGTTTGGCGGCATTTTTTATTTTCAGGTAGAGAAGCGGGAAGCCTCTGAAGGATGCCAGAGCCAGAGCGTGCATTTTCAGGTAAACCTGCTTGTGGGCAAGCAGGTTATCTTCAAGAGCGGCAATGGCCTTTCTGGAATCTGTGAGATCGGTTTCTTTCTTACGTTTAGCCTTGAGGGTTTGAGCCTGAACCTTGGAGATACGGCTGCCTTTCTGTCCCTCCACAGTTTCAGTGATTTTCGTGCGTGCCTTGCTCGCAGCATTTTCAATCCATTGGCTGCGGCGATGATGCTTGGCTTCCGCGGTCTTGGAAGCATGGTGGAGAGTGGATTGTGCTTCGGCTAACAGTGTGTCATGCTCGGCATCAAGGCATGCAATTCTCTCCTCGTGCTCGCGTTTTGCGCGTGCACATTCAAGACGATGCACCCGCTCGATCTCCTCTTCACGGGCAACGGTCTCACCCACTGACTTCTGCAGGAGTTTGACGGTATCTAGGGTGGAATGGATTCCTGAAAGTTGTTTACTCACAGTCGCGATGGATCTTGGTCAGAATTTTATCTAAATCCTCAATGATACTGGATGCTGCGTTTACTGCATCGGGAAGTGGCGAAATGTATTTTTCCTGAAATTCGCTCGCCTTGGAGTCCTTCCAGAAGTTCCTGGTTTGCTGCCAGCTAATGTTAAGGTCACGGACAGCTTTCATGAGAGACCCCCTGCTTGACTTGACAGACATGATCAGGTTGCGGGGGTTTCGGGTTCTTCGTTCACTTGCGGTGGTGGGTTCTGAGCCGAACTGACCTCAGCATAGCTTTCCAGTGTGTGAATCATCTGTGTGAGTTGCATAGATGCCTTGGGATATTTGGTCATTACTAAATCACGTATCGTGTCAAGGCGCCGGGCCAGGGGTTCCACAACGCTGTCATAATCACGGGCCCATTTTTTAAGCACCCTGAGTTTCTGCTCGGCTTCCTCAAGCGCATGCCGTGCACGGCGGACGTGCATTTGGGCCTCAGCATTGGTGGTTTGAAGCGCTGAAAGTCGTGAGCTGTAAAGTTCCTGTTCAGCCTGATCAAGCTTCTTTTCTCTACGTCGTTTTTCAGCCAACCAGTAACTGCGCTTTTCATCATGAAGCCAAGTGCGTGTGCGACGAACCGCGTCACCGACTTCGTCGAGCGCCTTGCCTGCGCGCTCCATGAATATCGTGATGCTGACACGAAGTGAGTCGATCGCCTCAATTGAGGCTACTTTGGCTTGATCTGCCATTCGTGGTTAACGCTGATCCAGATATTCCTCGATCCGTCGAGCCTTGCGCAGGAGGAAAGGCCCGTGGGCGGTGGATATTTCCACGAACTTGCGCATGGCTTTCATCATCCCATCAAACTCCTCGGCAAATTTTACCTGTTCCTGATCCTGCCAGGTATTGCTGAGAGCAGAGAAGCGTGCGTGCAGTGATGCTGTCCGGGTTGCCAATTCCTCGTTGAACCTTTTCAGTTCTTCTGCGAAGCGGCGAACCTCCTCAGGGTCCATTATTGCTTGGGCCATAATAATATTTGGAGTTTGTGGCGGGGAATGCCTACCCTAGTCTGTCGGGCAAGTTAGGGAAAAAGCCAATAATTTGCATTATTTCTTCTCGCAGAAATCATCGTCCTTTCAGCCGCTGCCCCCCGGGAGGAATAATCACGCAGAGTGGCGGCCTAACGTGGGGTTGAGGAGCGCATGAATGAATGAGTTTGATCGTTCTATCATTGCATTTGAGTTAGCTTCTGCTGAGCCTATAAGAGCTGTGAATACACCGCTAGGTTACTTTGTTGCGCATGCACATGATTCGGGCGTATTTTTCAGTTAAATGACAATCGTGCTCTCACCCGCCAAGACTCTCGACTTTGGAAACCAGTGCCTGACAGGGAAACACAGTTTCCCTGATTACCTGCAAGAGTCGGAGAAACTTATCGCTAAGCTTGTGAAGTTGCGCAAGGAGGAGCTTAAGAGCCTGATGGGAATCAGTGACAATCTTGCTGAACTTAATGCACAACGCTACAGTCAGTGGTCGGTACCGTTTACAATCAACAATGCCAAGCAGGCCTTGCTGGCGTTCAAAGGGGATGTCTACACCGGGTTTGATCTTGGGAACTGGAAGGCCGCTGATTTTAACTGTGCACAGAAGGCCTTGAGAATACTCAGTGGGCTCTACGGGATACTCCGGCCACTTGATTTAATTCAGCCGTATCGCCTGGAGATGGGCACGCAGTTGGCAACGCGACACGGGAAAAATCTTTATGCCTTCTGGGGCGACAGGATAACGACGGCTCTTAATGAAGCGATGACAGTAAACCGAAACAAGGTCCTGGTGAATTTAGCTTCGAATGAATATTTCAGCGCAATACAACCTGTTGACCTGGATGGGGAGGTGGTGTCCCCGGTTTTCAAGGATTTCAAGAACGGTAAATATAAGATCATTAGTTTTTATGCCAAAAAGGCCCGGGGACTGATGGCAGATTTCATCATCCGCAACCGGTTGAAGCAGCCCGGTGACCTGCATGCGTTCGACGTGGCCGGCTATCGTTACGACAAAGCCGGATCCAAGCCGGGAACCCCTTTGTTCCTCAGAGATACACCTGCTTAATGCGGGGCGGGGGAAGTCGGGACAAGCGGTTGTAGTTTTTTAACGTAATTCTCAATCCTGTGGTCATCAACAGCTCCTGGAAAGCGATCAATAATGGCGTTAATATATGCCCTGTAATTGCGCCCTTTCGGATCGACATAAAGAAGCAGTCGCTTCCAGAAATTTGGATCTTCGTGGATAGCGTTCTTGTCATCAAGGTAACGCAACAGACCAACATGGCGATAGCGCAGGAATCGGGGAGGGATGTGTGAAATGAAATCATGTTGATTTACCACCCGGAATGTCCGTCCCTCGTCACGGGACTGGTAGGATTTCCTGAAATGGCGACATCCTACCCGGGGCGAGCCGAACCCGTAAACAGAATGCACGGCACGGTCTACATTATAGAATGATGCTGCGGTTAATGTCGCCAGTGCTGCACCAAGGCTGTGTCCGGTAAGGAACAGTGGGGATTCTGGACGTTCAAAGGTATTGATACGCGACTCGATTTCAGGGAGGACCTGAAGGAGTCCCTGTGCAAATCCCCGATGCAGGCGGTCGCCTTCAGTGAACGGGCCAGGCACGAAACCCGCATCCAAGTTGTCCTGCCAGTTGCTGACATGGGCTTCGCTGCCGCGGAAGGCCACAAGGGTAGCTTTCTCACTTGCGGCAACAAATCCCTGGATATGTTTGCCGTTGATTCTGCGATAATCGGCGAATCCCCACTTGTCGATTACAATCCCCGGGATCAATTCCGGCGCAAGATATGTGGCTTGTGATGCAAGAGCACAGGCCAGGGCATTGTCGATTTTAAATCCCTTAGCCATACCGCACAACGGGAAGATGTTATCACTCGACTCGGTTGGCATCAGTTGGTTGACTGGAGAATATCACTGCAAGTGTGCGATTGACAGTATTTGCCATGTCTTTTTAACGGGAAATGATGGATCTCCATGCCATGGTCAAGCGCATTGCATAGCTGATTGATGATTTAGTTTGCTTTATGATAGTAACAGGGATGATGTCATGCATGTGGAGGGGTAGATGATCGGGAGTAATCTTTTGCTGACCTGTATTGTTGCCGGATTTCTTCTGGTGTTGTTCAGCGTTTTAATGATGTTCCATCGGCGTCGTCGTTTCAGGCAGCGAAGGGAGGGGTTACTTAATTCCGAGATTGATTCGCAATGGGAAGGTATACTTGAGGAGAATTTTCCGCTTTATCGAAAGATGCCGGATGATGTACGTCGCCGACTGGGTGGGTATGTGAATGCTTTTGTTGAGGAAAAAAGCTTTGAGGGCTGTGGCGGGCTTGGGCAATTGACTGATGAAATGCTTGTGACTATTGCCGGGCAGGCCTGCATACTGTTGCTCAACGGCAAGTTTGGTGTGTTTGACTCACTTCAATCAGTGTTGCTTTACCCGAACGCTTATGATGTTGTGGATTCCATGGACAGGAGCGGACTCGGTCAGAAAAAGAGTCGACGTCTGGGAGAATCCTGGGGGTCGGGATCTGTTGTTCTCTCCTGGGCTCATGTCATGAGCGGACCCGCGTGTCCGGATGATGGAAGAAACCTGGTGATTCATGAGTTTGCTCATCAACTGGACCAGAGCGATGGCAGTGCAGATGGGGCTCCCGCGCTTTTTTCACGGGAGGAACAGCGCAAGTGGGCGGAGGTTTTCCGGGACGCCTACGCGTTGCATGGTAAATACCGGCAACGCGGAAAGAAGCTTGTGATTGATGATTATGGAGCGACCAATCCGGCGGAATTCTTTGCAGTTGCCTCTGAGACGTTTTTCGAGCGCCCCAAGAAGCTGTCCATTCGTTATCCGGAACTTTACGACAGGCTCAGGGTTTTCTATGAACTGGATCCACTGCAATGGTGATGATAAGGAGCGGAAATCGTCAGGGGAATATGGCAGAGTCAGCGATCTAGTCGACTTTGAGCGGATGTACCCCGGTCTTGATGGTTGTCTATAAACGCCTCGCGGAGTTTTGATTATTAAGGTTTCCTGAAAGAACCTTTGAAATTCTCAAGTGTCTAAACAGGGCGTTTTTTCTAAAAAAACTCCCTAATTTCTTATAAATCTAGGGCTGTGAGGCTTAAAAATGAGAAATTTATAAAAAGTGAGTTGATTTATGGTTAATATTTTAGTATTGTGGATATTCTTGAATTAAAGATAGCTGTTATGGCCAAAAAATTAGCAGAGTGGGTAAACGAGGAGGTTAATGAGGTGAAAGACCGGTCGGTGCGCTGGCTTTCAGAGCGTTACTTTTTCCGCGATCCCATGCGATCGATCTGCTCGGATAGTAATTATTTTTTTGCCCCTGCGGATGGTGTGATTATCTACCAGAAGAAAGTCAGGCAGTCGGATCCAGTCATTGAGATCAAGGGGAAGAACTACACCTTGCGCGAGGCAATGCGTGAACCTGATTACACGGCAGAAGAGAGCCTGGTGATCGGGATTTTCATGACATTCTACGATGTGCACGTGAACCGTGTTCCCTATCCGGGGGTGCTTAGCTATCGCGAACTGGAATCTATAGACAGTTTCAATCGTCCCATGCTGGCAATGGAAAATGCGCTGGTGGACGACCTCACCATTGATCATGATGCTGCGGATTATCTCTGCGGGAACCAGCGGGTCTTGAACAAAGTGGAGTCGTGGGAGTTGAAGCTTAATTATTATATCCTGCAGATTGCGGATTATGACGTTGATTCAATTACCCCATTCGACCTGAGCAAGCACAGGCCTTACCAGCAAAATGAAAGGTTCTCCCAGATTCGTTACGGGTCTCAAGTTGATCTGATTGTGCCACTGGGAGGTGACTTTGATTTTGACTTCATCTGGGAAGAGGGGGTTCACGTGGAGGCAGGTGTGGATCCGCTATTAAGAATTAAGCATTCCTGAGAATCATGAGTACAGATAGTCGTATCCAGACCCGCGATCATGCACCTAAAGCGGTTGTTCGCAATCCTAAAGCGGTTCAGGCTCCCTCCGGGGGAGTGTGGAACTATAGTCACCTTGAGGTTCCTGCCTACCTCATGTGTCCACCGTTTTCATTCGACACAGGACAACCCAACAATATATGGATGATGGACATCCCTGAGCAAGGGCGTGCCGTTGAGAGGAACAAGGCCTTCCGGCAGTTCCAGGCCCTGTATCAGTTTCTCTCGTCCAGGGCGTTTGTTCAGCTGTTGCCCGTGCCTGGTGATTGTGGCCTTCAGGATCTTGTCTTTACAGCCAATATTGGCCTGGTCCTGGAACACTTGCCGGCGCGCGATACCGTGGTGATCTCCAATTACAAATCCGAGCCGAGAATCGGTGAAACGGAGGTTGGGGTGAAATTTTTCCAGTCCATGGGCTATAAGACGATTGTGCCGACCACTAAATTTGAGGGGGAGGCAGAACTTAAGCATCTACATGGTAACGTCTACGTTGGCGGATATGGGCTGCGTTCTGATCGTGAGACTTACACGCAGCTGGAGGAACAGTTTGGTATGAAGGTCATCAAGGTGCGTGAGCACGATCCATACCTTTACCACCTGGACTGCACGGTGTTCCCTCTAACCGATGAGAAGACGATCGTATGCACTGAAATGTTTGACCGAAAGGAGATTTCCGAGATCGAGCGTCATACCGAGGTGATTGACATCACGCGCAAGGAGGCTCTCCCGGGCTTATGTAACTCGGTGCGTTTGGGAAACCTCATCCTCAATGGATCTAATATCCATGAACTGGCAAGAGGCAGTGAGGCCTATAAGCTTGAATTACAGAAGACCCGTAAACTGGAGGACGTGGCAACAGAAAATGGATTTGAGGTTGCGTTGTTCAACCTCAGTGAATATCAGAAGAGCGGGGCGGCATTATCGTGCATGGTTATGCACTTGAACCGTGCATCCTACAAGCACCGCCTGCTATAGGACTTCGCTCAGGACTGGGTAAGGTTGATTTTGCGCCAGAGGCCGGACTTCCACCGGTGGCGAAATAAGAGGCCCTGCATGGCGATGTAGAGGAAGGCCAATAGCCAGATTAAAATTGGCCCGTGCTCCCTGAAGAGTGTAACGACGAGAATTCCTCCACCGCCAAGGACAACAACACTTATAGTGATGTTGGCCGTTGAACTCCATTTGGTGTCCCCGGCACCCTGTAAGGCATGCAAATAGGTAATGCTCATGGCATCAAACCATTGCGCGAGCGTAATGAATATGATCGCCCCTGCCGCAAATTCTGTAACATCCGGATCATTGGTAAAAATGCCGATTAGTGGATGACGGAAAATGAAGAACAAGACTCCCGCAGTGACCATGAACACGGCATTTATCCGGAATGCGTTCCTCGCGTGGGTTCGCGCCTGCTCAGGTTTACCAAGACCTATGGCCTGCGCCACGAGGGCTACAGCTACGGTTGCTACCCCCTCGGCCGGCAGGAAGGTGCACTGCATGCAGCGCATAAGGATGGTTCCTGCAGCGAGTGCCTCCTCTCCATAACAGGCGATCAGTGAGCTGATCAGCACTCCCCATGAAAGAACATCAACAGCGCCCTGGACGCCTGAGGGTAAACCGACTTTCCATAACCTGGCAATGCCGGTGAATGAAGTCGGAAGGGGAGTGATTCCCAGTTTCCTGTTGGCTGGAGACCGTGTAAAGAGGCCAAGAAGGATGAAGCACTCAATAGTAGCTGCAAATACGGTACCCCATGCAGCTCCATCGAAATTCCACTCGGGGAAATGATATGCGCCAAAGATCAGGCCGTAGCTGATGACGGCGTTCAAAACCAGGCCGATCAGGCTCGCCATAAGGATCGTGACTGGTCGACGGACGCCAAAATAGAAGCTCGCAATTGCGTTGGTGACAAGGACGGGGGCTACTGAGAGGAGGCTGACCTTGAAATATCGTGACTGGAGATTCCCCAGCGATCCGCGATCACTGCCAGCAAGAAACTCAAAAATAGATCCGCAGGGCCAGAGCATCAGGCTGATGACACCTATGCCCATGG
>CAWVVE010000040.1:0-9336 GCA_963933075.1 uncultured Verrucomicrobiaceae bacterium
GGCAGTCTTGGCGAACTGGTGGCAATCTACGTATTATATAATATTCACCACCCGGAGAATGTTGCCGAAAGGTATCCCGGGGTGGTTCGGCAGATCCTCACGCATCATTCCTATATAACACTGCATCTTGGAGGTCCGCCAAAACGGGTCATGGCAATGGCGTCTACCATCAATGACGGCAGTGTGGACAAGGAGAACCTTGCGATGGCGCTGCTTGAGCTTGATGGCGGAGCCCTTGCCCACCTGCAGGCGAGCTTTGCCGCCGATGACCACACTGCGGACAACTGGACCTTTGCCATCAAGGTGGTCGGCACGGCAGGCGCGACGCGCTTCAGCCATGCTGATTGGGTGCAGAATGAGCAGGCCGCAGTGCATTCGCACACCTATTCAGCCTACCATTATTCAATCCGCAACACGGCCCGCTACTTTATTGAGCGGTGCCTTGTGGCCGGTGATAGCCCCCTCTCAAGCCTGGAGGATGCCATCAACTGCCAGAGGATTATAGAGGCGGTCGAGGGCTCCCTGGAATCGGGCCATGGGGTTTGCCTATAGACCGGTCAAACTTTTCACCTGCAGGGGAACCGGATCCTCGACAAATGCCCCGGGGGTATGGTTACCGGGGTTCTATAATTTGCGCGGTGGACTTCGACTTTACCGCCTGCCGCTGCGTTGCCACGGGGTTTTTGATTTTCCCGGGTGTCCCTGCAAGGTTGGGGCGGTGGACTTGTGAATGTCTCGCCATGCCGAAGATGACCAGGGAAGTGCCGGCTGCGATTGTTGCAATCCCTACGATGAGTCCCGGTTTTCCCTTGTGTGCCCCCATAAGAAGGGTCACTCCGGCGAGGCCCGCTACGGCCAGGTATGCCCACTGCGCTTTTCCCTGAGTTTTTCTCTGCACGGCGACTTGTTCGGCTTGCCCGGCATGAAACTTTTCACCCGGAACACCTGTATTATTGTGCTCCTCGGCAAGTGGCAGTCCGGCCATTGCCGAGATCATGATTAACAACAGGGCGCTGACCTGCATTTTGCGCTCCTTAAACACAAAGGCGGCAATGAAGGCGATGATGCCCAGCATTAAGCCATAGATTGGCAGGGGCTGGAGAAGCAGTCGCAGGTATTCCGGATCGCCAAGGTTACTGAACAGCAGCTTTAGGTTATCCATTTTATCTTAGTTGCCCAAGTTGAGTTCACTTTCCGCATTTCCTTTATCCTGCGGGGGCGTGGCTCCAATTTTAAGGTACGCTTTTTTCATTGCGACCCGTCCTCGAGGTGTCCGGGCGAGCATGCCCTGCATGATCAGGTAGGGCTCGTAGACCTCCTCAATGGTTGAGGCATCTTCACCTGTGGCGACAGACAGTGAACTCAGGCCTACCGGGCCGCCGTCGAACTTGTAAATAACCGATTCCAGAATGCGTTTGTCCATTTCATCAAGACCGTCATCGTCGATGTCAATCATGGCCAGTGCCTGATCGGCAATGGTAGCGGTAATGATACCCTTGGCCTTTACCTGTGCATAATCCCGGACCCACCTCAGCAGTGAATTGGCAACGCGTGGAGTGCCGCGGGCCCGTGACGCGATTTCCAGGGCGCCACCCGGTTCGATTTCAGTGGCCAGAAGATTTGAAGATCTTGTCACGATGTGCGTGAGCTCTTCCGCGGAGTAGTAGTCGAGCCGGTTGGTCATTATAAACCGCGAACGAAGCGGAGAGGTGAGCATGCCGGCGCGGGTGGTTGCTCCCACCAGCGTAAAGCGTGGCAGTGATAGTTCGATGGTCCGTGCGTTTGGCCCCTGGTCGATAATGATGTCGAGGCGGTAATCCTCCATTGCCGGGTAAAGATATTCCTCGATTGCCGGGTGCAGGCGATGAATCTCGTCAATAAACAGGACATCGCCGCGCTTGAGGTTGGTCAGGATACCTGCGAGGTCCCCGGCTTTTTCAATTTGAGGACCGCTTGTGCAGTGTAATTGGTTGCCGGTAGCCAAGGCGATAATGTGCGCGAGTGTGGTTTTGCCTAGGCCCGGGGGGCCGGATAACAGGATATGGGAGAGAACATCCCCCCTGTTCTTCGCGGCCTCAACCATCAGGGCGAGACGTTCCTTGACCTTGCCTTGTCCGCGGAATTGCTCAAGATCCTGGGGGCGCAGAGAGATATCAAAATCGTTCTCCGGACTCTCCGTGGTTTCAGTGTGGAAATTTTCTTTCACGATGCCTGTGACCAGGGTAACCCCTGAACTGTCCTGAAAGCCTAACCGATCTTAATAAATTTGTCGAGTCAGGCTCCCTGCTCATGGAGCGGAAGGTTGTAACGATTCATCTGGATTTCCTGGGAGAGAATCCTTTCTTATTGCAGGCTTGGCGGTGTGTTTAGAAGCAGACCGGCACTAAAAAGGCCCTGTTATCAAGGGATTAACCTGAAATTTGAGGGAAAAATATAGTGGCAGGAAACCGTGAAGCAGAGTAAAATATGCATTGGTTTATGCATTGATTTTTTATGGGAGATTTGTGGATTACCCGCGAAGCCCATATTTTAACGATCGCTAATATGTCATCAGTCATCTCATACAAAACAATGATGCTTCGCCCTATTTACGGTTTGTTTCTTTTGGTCCTTGCGCTTGCTGCACCGGGGATATCGCGTGCCGAGACCGTCAAGGATGTGGCATTGCAATACATGGGTGCGGAGACTGTTGCGCGCTCGGTAATCATGGCTCAGATCCGGACATCTGTCGGCAGTGAGCTGGATCCGGTGGCGGTTGAGGAGGATATCAAGACGCTGTATGCGAGCGGGCATATCGACAATGTCCGGGTGCTCACTGAACCGCATGATGGCGGTGTCCGGGTGATCTTCCTGGTCCAGACTCGCGCAATTCTTGGTGAGGTGGTCTTTATCGGCAATTCCCTTGGCGGCAACAAGCTTCGTGGGGAAACTGAACTTGAGATAGGCAAGCCCTTTGACGATAAAATCCTTGAGAGGGCTCGCGAGAATCTGAAGGACTATTACAAGAAAAAGGGCTTTTCCAACGTTGAGCTGACATACAAGGTCGATGGTGCCAAGCAACCCGGATTTTCAAGGGTCTCCTTTGTCATTAATGAGGGAGTCCATGAGAAGCTCAACCAGGTGAAATTCTTCGGCAATGAGTCGATCTCGGACAGGGAATTGGCAGGCCAGATGCATGTAAAGACCGGCAGGGTCTTCAATATTTTCAAGAAAAACCGGGGAATTGACTCTGCAGTCCTTGAAGAGGACGTGGCGCGTGTTGAGGAGTTTTACCATGACAGGGGATTTATCAATGCACGGGTAACAAATGTGGAGAGGGAGCCTGCGGGGGACAAGGTCAATCTGGTTCTGCACGTTAGCGAAGGAGAAAAATACACTGTCAATAAAGTCACGGTTACCGGCATTGAGGCAATTTCACATGATGACGTTATCCCGCTTCTGGAGATGAAGTCGGGTGGGGTCTACTCATCATCAGGGATCAAGACCGACCTCAAGGGACTGCGTAAATACTATGGCAATAACGGTTACTCCAACGTCCGGATCATGCCGCGCATCAGTGATGCCGGCGGGACCTCGGTTGATATTGAATATGGAGTTTCCGAGGGTGTGCAGACGACGGTGGAACTGGTGAATATCAGTGGCAACGACAAGACTCTCGACAAGGTCATCCGGCGAGAGTTGGTGCTCGCTCCCGGTGATGTCTTCAGCCAGGATTACCTTGAGGTCAGCCGTAACCGCCTTATGGGGCTTGGGTTCTTTGAGACGGTTGAAATTACCCCAACGGCAGCAGCCACTGCACATCATACTGATATCAACATCAGTGTTCGTGAGAAATCCACCGGTTCAGTGAACTTCGGTGCAGGGTTCAGCTCTATTGATAACCTTGTTGGCTTTATGGATGTCATGCAGACCAATTTCCGGTTGTTTGGAAGGCCAAAAACCGGTGGTGGCGAGAAGATACGCCTTGGACTTAAGTACGGAACGCGGCGCAAGGACTTCCAGTTTGATTACACGCAGCCCTGGTTATTCGACAAGAAACTGGCATTCAGTACCGGTGTTTATTACCGTGACCTGCTGTTTCTTTCAGATAAATACGATCAGACTGTGATGGGTGGCTACGGAGGGTTGCGCAAGCCACTGGGCGAACATACCGCCCTTACCTTCAAGGCCAACCTTGAGAATTATGAGATTGATGTTGAGCAGGATGCTTCTGATATCCTTTTGGAGGAGGACGGAGAATATTCAAGGGCCCTGTTGGCACTGACCTATGTGTGGGATACCCGGGACAGTCAGTACCTGACGCGTCGAGGGCATCGGGCTTCGATCGGAGTGGACGGGTCCTTTGGTGATGTTGAGACCTATGGCCTGCAACTCTCAGCCGCCAAGTATATCCAGTTGCCTTTTGACACTGTATTGACCGTTAGCGGCAAATACCGGACGGTGGGAGGAAGTGATGACATTCCGATCTTTGAGCGTGAGTTTCTTGGCGGGGCAAACAATTTGCGCGGCTATGATTACCGTGAGGCCGCTGGGCAGTCCCTAAGGGATGACCAGGGTGAGCCACTTGGCGGGCAGACGGCCGCCTCCTTTACTGCAGAATACAGTTTCCCGATAGCCAATTTCCGCAAGCTTCGCGGTCACGTGTTCTATGATGGCGGAGTGCTTTCCAAGAATTCCTGGGATTTCGGCGGCGATTACCTCTCTGATGTGGGTATCGGGGTTGACGTATACCTCGCGATCGGCCCCATTCGCGTTGATCTCGCATGGCCTCTGCAGAAGGATGAGTGGGTAGAGGATGATGTCCGGATACAGTTCAACATGGGCTACCAATTCCGCTAGCGGCACGGGAAAGCAGCCATTGAGCGTTATTTTGGCACAGGTGGCACAATGTTCCCGGCTGAATGGACTGGGACAAGGTAAGCCATTTTGCTTGAAAAATAGGTATTTCAATCGCAACCTGAACACTCGGGAACAGATGTCTCCTGCAAATTGAAAGGAAACCACCTCTTAAACCATGATCCATCGCAATATTCTTGCTCTTTTTGTCGCCTTTGTCTTTTTGATGCCTCGTGCGGACGCACAGGGCATGAAGGTTGGTATCGTTGATATGAACCGTGTATTTGCCGAGTATTACAAGACCAAGGAGGCGGAGCAGGATGTCAACGACCAGAAGGAACTCGCGAAGAAGGAACTGGAGGAACGTAATGTCCAATATAAGGCATTAATTGAGAAGTATCAGCTTCTGGCCAAGCAAATCAAGGATCCGGCCATCACGGCAGAACTCCGTGCGCAGAAGCAGCAGGAAGCCAAGGGGATTGCCTCAGAGGCGCGCAGCCTTGAACGCGAAAAAAAGGAATTTGCCGATCGCCGGCAACGGATGCTGCTGACCGAAGTTGATCGCGCCCGCAAGGCAATCATCGAGGAAATCCAGGACCTGGTGAAGGCTACTGCCAGGCAGCGTAATTATGACATTGTTTTTGACAAGTCGGGGGTTGGTGACCGCGGCATTCCTTTTCTGCTTCACTCAAAAGATGCCGTGGATTTCAGTAAGGTCATCATTGAGCAATTAAATAAAGGTGCTCCGGCCTCAAAGCCGGCCAAATAGTTTATCCTTCACCGGGGGAGTTCCTCCGTTCTGTGCAGATCGAAATCCGTGAACTGGTCGAGAGGCTTGCTGCAGAACCCGTCAATCCTCTGCCGGTTGATGGGGTTATCAGTTCTCTTGCCTCGCTGCTGGATGCCGGGCCTGAGGACCTTTCCTTTTTCCATCATGACCGTTATCTTGATGACTTGAGGGCCACTCGTGCCGGCGCTGTGTTGGTTGCCCGGGACTTTAATGAGGATATCAGCCATGTGCATTTATTGAAGGTGGACAGCCCGTCACTGGCTTTTGATGTCGTGGGCAGGGAATTATTCGCCCCTGCGGCACCCCGGATTGAGCAGGGGGTTCATCCCACCGCAGTGGTTGCTGATGATGTGGAACTCGATCCGCACAACACATCTATTGGAGCCAATGCCGTAGTGGGTTCAGGTTCCATCATCGGTGATGCGACTGTCATCGGTGCGGGAGTGAGCATTGGGAGCGGCGTTCGGATTGGAAACGGATGCCATATTTATCCCAATGTGACGATTTACGACCGGGCTGTGATTGGGGCGAAGGTCATTGTGCACTCGGGAGCGGTTCTGGGAGCGGATGGATTCGGTTTTGAATTTGACGGCGAGGAGCACAGGAAAATTGAACACTTCGGCTTTGTCCAGATTGATGATGATGTGGAAATCGGCGCCAATACCACTATCGACCGGGGAAGGTTTGGAAGGACCCGGGTGGGTGAGGGCACCAAGATCGACAACCTTGTTCAGATTGGACACAATGTGTCAATCGGCAGGCATTGTATTATTGTCGCTGATTCCGCAATTGCCGGAAGCAGTCGACTGGGTGATCACGTGACACTGGCTGCTCAGGTTGGTGTTGCAGGTCATATCGAGATCGGTTCATTTACTGTTCTTACCGCCCGTGCGGGTGTCACCAAGAGTTTGCCGGGAGGAAACCCGCAGAAGCCGGCTTTTTATGCCGGATTTCCCGCAGGTCCTGCCGAGCGAGTGCGCAAAGAGATGGTTTATCCCCGAAAAGTGCCTGATATACTAAGGCGACTAAGAAAGATTGAGGGGAACAGCTCTGGTAAGAATTAAATTCTTCCTCAGGTTGCAACTCCCGATGTGAATGGCGGGAGTCATCCAATGATGATCTCGCGCTTAGGCTCGGCGATGACCACTTCAGTTCCCGGGACACGATTATTGATCTCCTGTTGCATCCAATCTACTGCCGGCTGGTCGCCGTGGACCAGGATGGTCATTTCCGGTTGTAATTTCTCCACATATCCAATGAGGTCTTCACGCGGTGAATGGGCGCTGAAATCAAAGCTTTCCACGGAACAATTGCGTTCTACCGGGTCGTGTCTTGAGTCGATCTGGATTTTTTCAGCCCGGCTGGAGTTGATGACCTTTGCAAGTGGTGAGTTGGGATCGGCATAACCGACGGCAGCAACAAGGTTCCTTGGATTTTGGATGAATTGCCGACCCAGCCGATTGGACATTGTGCGCTCGCTCATCATGCCGCTGGAGAGGGTGTAGATGTTCCCCGGTGCCAATTCGGGCATTTCGCCCCGCTTACCAGGAGTGGTTAACAGTCCCTTGGTTCGCATCATGTGCATGCCGTGGTGATTGCGGCGCACTCTGTTGGTGAAGCGATCATAGATTCCTGTCATCTTGATGCTTAAACCGCCAACATGGAAAGGCATCTCCCTGAGCTTGCCTTTAATCTGCAGTTCGTGGAGAAGTGTTATGATTTCCTGTGTCTTGCCCATTGCAAATAGCGGGATCATCACTGAGCCGCCCCGTGAGAGGCATTCTTCAATTGAGGATGCGAGCCGTTCACCCTCGGAGCACCGGGTGTATCCGGATGGTCGTGCCAAGGCGCCACGAGTAGACTCAAGGATCAGGACATCAACCCCGGATTGCGGGAGAAGTGCTCCCTTGATGATTGTTTGATCCTCGAAATGTAGGTCACCGGAATACAGGATGGAGCGTCCTTCTGATCTGATCAACGATGACACGGCTCCCAGCACATGCCCGGATTCGTGGAATTCGCAGGTTGTTTTCCCGGAGCTATCCAGGCTAAAGGGGCGCCCGGGTTTCCTGGTTTGCCATTTTTTGTTGATATGACCGATTTCGCGGTGGGTAAAGAGCGGGTAATCCATGTTACCTGTTTGCTCACGCTTATAGGTCATGACGTTGACTGAATTATGCAGGAGTGCCTCGGTGAGGGCGCATGTTGCCGGGCTCATGAATACAGGCATATCGGGATGAGACCTCTGCACGACGGGTATTCCACCGGAGTGATCAAGGTGCGCATGCGATAAGATCGCTGCATCAATTGAGCCGTAATCAATTTCCCCGAGATCGGGAAGTGCATTTTCGCCTTCCTGTTTCGGGTGCATGCCTGCGTCGAGAAGTATTCGGCTTTTCCCTAGCGTCAGAAGGTATGCATTGGCCCCTATTTCGACACTGCGTGCCAGACTCTGGAATTGGATCATTTCGACAGTTATAGTTATTCGCCTTTTATTGGTGTCGGCTCCAGTAAATTTATAACGGTGTTTACAGACCATGGCTGTTGCAGCCAGTCAGGATTCACTGTGACTGATGAATCAAAGTTAGCCTTGTAAGCAGTGGTAATGGGTGGTTTGGATAGGGCATGACGATGTCTTTCAAGTTTCTGTTGCTGAGTTGTTACCTGTTTGCCGGTGGGTTCCTGGCATTTGGCATTGCGGGGGATGAACGCCCCAATATCGTGCTGATCATGGCTGATGACCTGGGATTTTCTGACCTGGGTTGTTATGGAGGTGAGATCGATACTCCAAACCTTGATGCCCTGGCTGCCGGAGGATTGCGCTTTTCACAGTTCTACAATACCGCCAAGTGCCATTCTTCACGGGTTGATTTGCTTACCGGCCTTTATTGTGGCCAGGCCGGATCCACTGCCATGGGTCGGGGCGTCACGATTGCCGAGGTGCTTAAACCCTCAGGTTACTCGACAATCATGTGCGGCAAGTGGCACTTGAAGAATGAGCCAACCCGGCGCGGGTTTGAGCGTTACTTTGGTCATTTGAGCGGTGCTACCAACTTCTTTACCGGGGATAAGAGCTTCCGTCTGAATGGCAAGCCTTTTGCGGTGCCGAAGAAAGGTTTCTACACGACCGATGCCATTACTGATTACTCGATTCGGTTCGTCGATGAAGCGTTGCGGAAGCAGGACAAGCCATTTTTCCTCTATGTTGCCTACAACGCGCCACATTATCCCCTGCAGGCGCCGAAGGAGGAAGTCATGAAATACCGGGGAAAATATCGCGGCGGCTGGGATGAACTGCGTGAAAGGCGTTACAGGAAACAACTCGCCTTGGGGATGATTTCTGAACAATGGGCCTTGAGCCCCAGGCCCGCGGAGGTTTCCGCATGGCTGGAACTGAGCGATGAGAAGCAGGACTGGGAGGATTTCAGGATGGCTGCCTATGCCGGGATGGTGGATCGTCTTGACCAGCAGATCGGGCGCCTCGTGGCCCACCTCAAGGCAAAAGATGTTTTCGACAAGACCCTGTTCATGTTTTGTTCTGACAACGGGGCCTGTCCGTTTGAACGCACCCGCGGCAAGGACAAGATGCCGTGGGATCCTGAAAGCTACTGGACTTACGACAGCGGATGGGCACACGCCGGTAATACTCCTTTCCGGTGGTATAAACAGAACCAGCATGAGGGCGGCATCAGCAGCCCGCTGATCGTTCA
>CAWVVE010000041.1:0-9238 GCA_963933075.1 uncultured Verrucomicrobiaceae bacterium
CAACCTATTGACACTGAGGATGGAACAGTTGCTTTTTATCTACAGGCTTCGCCAGATGGATTACTCTTAACTGCCTCCAACACAAAATTCCATCTTTATGCCTTTGATCCTGCAACCGGGAGGCCCGTCTGGAAGAAATCCGCGGCTTGGCCTGATGACCACCATAGCGGGCATTTTCAGCATCCTGTGATTACAGGCGGTAATGTTTATCTTCAGCCTAACGGTTATCAAATGGATTCCGGTAAGCTAATTACTTCGAAAGTCGGTCGTCGGGAGGGTTGCCATACATATGTAGGTGCCGGAGGAGCTCTGATTTATCGTGGCAAATCCCGTGAGATATCGATGTGGGACCGGAAAACGGAATCTGTGTCATCCTGGGCACGCTTACGTCCCAGTTGCTGGCTGAATATCATTCCTGCCTCAGGTATGTTGCTGGTTCCTGAAGGAGGTGGCGGGTGTTCCTGCGGAGGCTGGATGGAGACATCAATTGGATTTTTGCCCAAGTCAAGGCTGGGAGGTGCGCGATGAAGCTGCTTTACTTGTTGATTTGTTCTGCTTTGTGCCCTGTCCTCACCGGGATTTCCCCTGCCGAGGATTGGCCGACATATCGTCATGATAACCGTCGATCGGGAGTTACCCGGGAGAAGGCCAGTTTGCCGCTTAAGTTAGCCTGGGTCAGGAAATCTCCCATAGCTCCAATGATGGCATGGTCAGGACCTGCGAAGTGGGATGCCTATTCCGGCAACAAGGATCTTCAATCGATGCGTAATTTTGACCCTGCGTTCTTCGTGACAGCAGCAAAGGGGGCGGTTTATTTCGGGTCATCAGTAGATAATGCGGTTCACTGCATAGATTCCAAAACCGGAAAGGAGCGCTGGGTGAGTTTTTCCGGAGGTGCCGTGAGGTTGCCGCCCACCCTTGATGAAGACAGGGTTTATTTTGGTTCCGATGACGGGTACGCATATTGTGTTGGAGCAGAAGATGGCAGGGTCATATGGAAATTCCGTGCAGCAAAGAGTGACAGGCTTATTCCCAGTAACGGGAAACTCATCTCTCCGTGGCCGGTGCGCAGCGGTGTAATGCTAAGCGGCAAGAAGGCGTATTTTGCTGCGTCACTTCTCCCGTGGGAAAAATCTTACCTGTGTGCTTTGGATAAAGAAAACGGCAATCCAATTTACCTTTCAGATAATACCAACATGACCCTTCAGGGTGCATTGCTATGCTCTTCCACAACGGTATATGCTCCTCAGGGGAGAAGTATGCCCCTGCTTTTTAATGCCTCCACGGGAAAGGCAATAAAAGGCGTTGCGGGTATGGGGGGCACGTTTTGCCTTCTGACCGACGATGAACTTTTGGTGGGAATACCCAACAATCAGAAATCTTCGGGCAATGTGATTCAGATTGGAGACCCCTCAGGCAAGCAGGTTATGCTGAAGTTCGCCGGCGCAGACCGGTTGCTTGTTGTTGGACAAATGGCATATATCCATCAAGGCAAGCTTCTTAAATCCCTGAACCGTGCCGAATATGGCCGATTGCAATCAAGATTGGTGAATTTAGGAGCGCAGCTTAAGCCCCTTAAGGCTAATGTGAATAAGTTACGAAAAGGGAAAAAGGCTCTGGAGGTCCAAAAAGACGAGTCAGGAACAAGGGAGTTGGATCTAAAGATTGATCAGGTTGAGGCTTCGATTAAATCTGTTGAGGGCCAGATTGCTGTGTCTGGACAAGCTGCGGCTAAATGTTTTGGGTGGGAAATAGCGTGCCCTGCCCCTTATGAGCTGATTTTTGCCGGAGGCGTTTTGTTTATCGGGGGAAAGGGGCAGGTAATTGCCTTCGATGCGTCGACCGGAGATGAACTGTGGTCAGCAGATGTTGACGGACACGCTTATGGGCTGGTTTATTCTGATGGACGGCTTTATGCAAGTACGTCCCTCGGTCATATCTATTGCTTTTCAGGATAATGCTAAAATTAAATCACTTAAGGGCCGTCTGTTTTGCGGCATTCATTTTCATGCAGGCATCCGCAGTCTTGGATGCTTGCCAGGTTCCTGTTTTCAGATATGCGCTGGAGCGCTGGGCTGCGGATTCATATGGGCTGGCAGTTTTTCATAACGGCCCGTTAAGCAAGGAGCAGCAGGATATTGTTGCCGGTGTGGGCTATGACGTGAACCTGGAAGTCTTCACTATAGATACGGGTAAAATGACAGCCCCGCAGCGCATCAGGTTTGGTGAGGTTAAGGTTGATAAAGGCCAGGCGCTGGCTCGTTTATATTATCCGCTGGAAAGTCGGCAGGGGGACGAGGCATTGTGGGAAGGTGCCTTGACTCGCCAAGCTCTGGCTAGAATCGTTGATTCACCGGCGCGTCGTAAGATTGCAAAAGATATACTGGCAGGTGAATCGGCAGTATGGGTGATTCTTAAGTCTGGAGACCCTAAGAGTGACAGTCGGGTTGAGCAGGATCTGAACAAGCACCTTAAGGCCATCAGTCAATGGCTTGAAATTCCAGAAGGAGTGGCGGGACCGGGGGAACTTGAGCGTGTGGCGAGCGGGGAAGTTGCAATGGAGGATGTATTGCGTTCAACGATTCCCTTAAAAATATCATTCAGCGCCCTGTCCATTAACAAGGATGACCCGGATGAGGCAATCTTCATCAAGATGCTGACAGCATTTGTGCCTGATTTGATAGAAGAATATCCCGGGCAACCGCTTGTGTTTCCTGTATTCGGCAGAGGCAGAACCCTCGATGGCATTGCTGAGGAAATGCTCAGTGATGATCTAATGGCTTCTGCGGGTTCCTATATATGCGGGGCCTGCTCGTGCGAGGTTAAGCGTGAAAACCCGGGGATTGACCTTGTGATGAGTGTTGAATGGGATGAGGCGATTGAGGGAAGTGCTGTCGTTGTAGACAAGCTGTTGCCCCCTCTTGAGGGAGTTGGCGATCTTGTTGTTGCCGCCACTCCAATTAGCCCGGCTGCGGCGGTTCAAGATCCTGAGGCAAGCGTGGCAGTTGTTGCTCAGCACAATAAATCAGTGTCGGTAATTAGCGTGCTGGGAATATTTTGCGCTGTTGTTTTGGTTGCCCTTATGGCTTTGACCTTGTTCTTTAAGAGTCGCTCCTCGTAATGAATACCGCACGTCTTGTCGCTCGTGAGATTCTTCATCGGCGGTGGAGTTTTGTCCTCGGCACGCTTGCTGTCAGCGTTTCGGTCTTTTGTCTGCTGGGATCATTGGCGGTGATTGAGAGTTTTGATCGCGCTACTGACAGAAAGCTTGGCGAGATCAATGCCGAGACCTTGAGCATACTCAAGGTGCATGAGGATGAGATCCGCAAGGCAATGAAGGGGCTGGGGTTCAATATCCATATTTATCCTGAAGGGCAGGATCTGTCTGAAATATACAGCAAGGGATATGGCAAGCATACCATGCCGGAGTCCTATGTGAAGAGGCTTGCCGATTCTAACATTGTCACGGTCAATCATTTGCTCCCACGACTGACGCAAATGGTTGAGTGGCCAGAGGGCGAGACATCAGTTTTACTTTTCGGCGTACGTGGAGAGGAGCCGATTGCCTTTCGAGGGCCGCAGAAAAAGGGCGAGTTGATTGATCCGGTGGCCGAAAACGAAATTGCCCTGGGCTATGAACTGCATCATCGCAGGAATATCAAGACAGGTGAGGACATTGTGTTTCGAGGCAGGAAGTTTCAGGTTGCGAGGGTTCATCAACGCCGCGGTGGTATTGACGATATTACTGCCTGGGTATCGCTCCCTGTCGTGCAGGATATGCTCGGCAAGCCTGGCGAGATAAACTCCATTTTAGCCCTCGAATGTAATTGTGAGTCACTGGACCGGTTGGGTGAAGTGACCAAAGAGATAAAGTTAATTTTGCCCAATACTCAGGTTATTGAGGTTGAGAGCAAGGCGCTTGCCAGGGCCCAGGCTCGCAACGGAGCCAAGTCTCTTCGTATAAAAGAGAAAGGGAAATTTCTCAAGGACCGCGAGAATCTGCGTGAAGTGCGTGAGGGGTTCGCCAATTTCCTGGTGATCCTGGTGGCATTATTGAGCCTGGTCTCCATTACCTACCTGACAGCTTCCAATGTGCGAGAGAGAATACTTGAGGTGGGAACCCTGTGTGCGATTGGCATTGGTTTTAACAGGGTTCTCCAGGTGATTCTCTCACGGGCAATACTCATGGGAATGCTTGGCTCGATTGTGTCAATTGGCATGCTTGCGCTGTCAGGTGAGATCTTCGGGGAGGGTAATGTTTTTGACCTTATTGGGATTGGTTTTTACGGCTGGTTGGTATTAATGATTTCGGTGCCTTTGATGAGTGGTGCGGCAGGATGGTTGCCGGCATTTCTCGGTGCTCGCCGTGCGCCTGCGGAGGTTTTAAGAAATGACTGACGAGATTACAGAAAAACCTGTTGTTTGCGCAACAGCGCTGGGGAAAAGCTACACCGACAGTTCCGGCGCGGTCGTAGCTCTTGGTGGTGTCTCTTTACTGGTTAACTCTGGTGAATTTGTTGCAGTTTGCGGGCCGAGTGGATGCGGTAAATCCACTTTGCTATTAATCATTGGTCTTTTATTAAAAGCAGATGAGGGCAATCTTGCATTGATAGGGCAAGATATTGGCGGGATGTCAGCTTCCAGTAAGTCTTCCTTCAGGGCCCAGAATATTGGCTTTGTCTTCCAGGATTTTCACCTCATCCCATATCTTAATGTGATGGAGAACGTCATGGTTCCCGCCTTGGCTAAACCTATTGGAGATGCTCCCGCTCGCGCCAAGGCACTACTTGAGGAAATGGGGTTGTCGCACCGCCATGATCATCTCCCCTCCGAGTTAAGTTCCGGTGAGCGGCAAAGGACAGCGCTGGTCAGGGCGTTATTGTTGCGCCCCAAGCTCATCCTTGCTGATGAGCCTACCGGGAATCTTGACCGGGACAATGCAGATGCTGTATTATCGCACCTTGCCAACTATGCTGATAATGGCGGGTCAGTGGTGATGGCCACACATGATCAGGAGGCCATGAAACGTGCTGGAAAAAGACTGCACCTTGATGATGGCCTGAAGGTGGTCCCTGATTAAGAGCGAATCACGAAATGACAATCAACATTCATTACCGAGGACAACTGGCGAATGCCATGGGCGTGGATTCTGAGGAACTGGACATTGTTCCTCCATCATCAATAAGCTCCATTTTGCAAGGCCTTGCTGAGAAAGGGGGGGGCGCATTTGCTGACATTGCCCTTGATGCAGATGGGGTGCCCCGTCGGACGCTTCTGGTGGCAGTTGACGGAGAGCAAGTCACCGATTTCAGCATGGAGGTTTCTGCCAATGTCAATGAAATCACTTTGATTCCGCCGATTGCAGGAGGCTAACGGTTAAATGCTCAGTGACTCTGACCGTGCCACTTATGAATGGCAACTTGATGTTCCGGGCTTTGGAGATGGCGGGCAGGTAAAGCTTGGCGCAACAACAGCCCTTGTTTCTCGCGTGGGAGGACTTGGAGGCCCTTTGGCCATGAGCCTTGCTGCAGCGGGAGTTGGCAGGATTATCCTCGTGCATGGCGGCAATCTGCAGGAGTCTGACCTTAACCGGCAGACGCTTATGTCGCGTCAATGGCTTGGCAGGCCCCGCGTGGAGTGCGCTGCGGAAACCATTGCCCGGTTTAAGCCGGAGATAGAAGTTGTTCCGGTGAACGAGAATTTCACTGAAGATAATGCCTGCGGGCTCATCGCTATGGCGGATATTGTGTTCGATTGCGCCCCTTTGTTTGAGGAGAGATTCCTGATGAATCGCGAGTGCGTTAAATCGCGGAAGCCAATGATTGACAGTGCAATGTATTCAATGCAGGGACAGGTTATGGCCGTTGTTCCCGGAATCACTCCATGTCTTTCCTGTATTTATCCGGAAGTTCCTGGTCACTGGAGGCGTCGATTTCCTGTTATTGGGGCAGTCTCGTCATTGGTGGCCCAGATTGGTGCCCTGGAAGGAATTAAATTGATCAGTGGGGTTGGTGAGCTTTCCCTTGGTAATTTGATAATGGTAGACGCGGCTAAAATGACTTTCAGTAAAGTGAAGTTGTCGCCACGGAGGCATGATTGTGATGTTTGCGGCGAGTTGGATGTAGACGTATGAACAAGGCGAAGATTGTTTTCTGGATCCTCTTGGCTTGCCTGCTGGCACCCATTTGCTTTTTAATGATCAGTCCTTCCGAGAAGGGCTCTCCGCTGCTGGTTTATTGTGCAGCTGGAATGCGCAAGCCGATGGCTGCCATAGCCCGTCGCTATGAGGAGCAGTATGGGGTCAGGGTGGATCTTCAATTTGCAGGCTCGGGAACCCTGCTTGCAAATGCCGAGGCATCCGGGAAGGGGGACCTCTATCTTGCCGGCGACATGAGCTATATCAGGATCGCTCAGGATAAGGGCCTGGTTAAAGAGGCGTTGTCGGTTTGTAACCTGACCGCAGGGCTTGTTGTTCGGCAGGGGAATCCTTTAAAACTGTCTTCTCTTTCTGATTTAATCAGTCATTCCCAGCTGCGTATTGTTATTGCCAATCCGGAGGCGGCATCGATAGGGAAGTTTACCAAAAAGATACTGACCGAACACGGTTTGTGGGATTCAATCTCATCGAGGGCACTAGCGATGAAGCCCACTGTTAATGAAGTGGCAAATGACGTAAAACTGGGGGCTGCTGATGTGGCGGTTGTCTGGGATGCGGTTGCCAACCAGTATTCGGAACTGCAGTTCATCAAAGTGCCTGAGTTTGATGTGGAAACTAAGAGGGTGGCGATTGGAATACTGGATTCAGCCGAGGTTCCCAGTGATGCACTTAGGTTCGCGCGTTACGCAACAGCCAGGGATGAGGGCTTGAAAACTTTCTCGGGAATGGGCTACAGCGTTGTTAAGGGAGACAAGTGGCAGCCGAAACCGGAGCTTGTCTTTTTCAGTGGTGCGATGCTCAATCCCGCAATACGTGACTCGATGACAAGGTTCAGGGAGCGCGAAGGCGTCAGCCTGAAGTTTGTGCCAAACGGGTGTGGCATTTTAGTCTCTCAGATGAAGGCCGGAGCACGTCCCGACGCATACTTTTCCTGCGATGTGTCTTTTATGGAGGAGGTCGAGGATTTGTTCAGCAAGCCCAAGACAGTTAGTTCCAATGACATCATTATACTTGCAGTAAACGGTGTTCGCGGAAAGATCGTTAAATTAACAGACCTGTCATTGCCCGGGATGCGGGTCGGGTTTGCGCATCCCGAAAATTCAGCGCTGGGAGCCCTGACGATCAGGCTTCTGGAGCAGGAAGGCGTCGACATTGGAGACAACAAAAAACTGGATTCCGCGACAGGTGATTTTCTGGTCAATCAGTTACGCGCAGGTTCTCTGGATGCTGTGATTGTTTATCGCAGCAACGCGCAGGCTAATCCTGCGACGCTTAAGGGAGCCCATATTGTTGAGATTGACAATAAGATGGCGGTGGCTCGACAACCCTTCGCGGTTGGTCTGGGTTCGGACCATAAGCACCTGACCGGAAGACTCTTTCAGGCATTGGTTAACAGTATGGGTCGCGAGCAATTTCTTAAGTACGGTTTTGGATGGGAGCTGCCCGAGTGATGACAGGTGATGCTTACAGTCCGAGCAAAATACGTTCGGATGTGCCGTTCCTGGCGGCGATCTGGGGAATATCCGGCATGTATGTGCTCCTTATTATTGCCGTGTTGGCAGCGGATGCATCATATACATCGGTCAATGAGTTGTGGTCAGCGGTAAATGACCCAGATGTTCGAGCATCCATTTGGCTCACTCTTCAGACTTGTACGATTACGGCAATATTATCCGTCATTGTTTCGGTGCCTGCCGGTTATGTCCTGGCGAGATATAACTTTCCACTCAAGAGGTTGTTTGATTCAATCCTGGATATTCCAATCGTGCTGCCGCCCTTGGTTATCGGCCTAAGCCTTCTTATTCTTTTTAACCAGGTAATGATCGGGGGTCAGAGTATTGAGAAGTGGCTGGGAGAATGGCTGAGTGGATTGCATGCTTGGAATGACAGCATTCCTTCCGGGGTTACTTACAGGATTCCGGCTATTATCATTGCTCAATTCACGGTATCCTGTGCATTCGCTGTTAGAACTATGCGCAACACTTTTGACGGCATAGATCCCCGCCAGGAAGAAGTTGCGATGACACTGGGATGCGGGCGTAGCGGGGCTTTCTGGTTAATTGCACTTCCTCAGGCTTCTCGAGGGGTAATTGCGGCGGGAACGTTAGCCTGGGCGCGTGCCCTTGGTGAATTTGGGCCGGTCCTTGTGTTTGCGGGTGCGACAAGGGGGAGCACTGAGGTTCTGGCGACCACTGTTTTCCTTGAGATATCAATCGGAAACCTTGAGGGTGCGGTGGCCGTATCATTCCTGATGATAGCCGTCGCCATCATGGTGTTAACGGGAGTGAGAATCCTGGGAATGAGGCAAACTGTTTAACGGGCGATGATTGAGATTAGGGATTTAAGCGTAAGGGCCGGAAATTTCCACCTGAAGGGCGTAAACCTGCGTGTTCCAAAGTCCGGTTACGCTGTACTTATGGGGAAGACCGGGTGTGGCAAGACAACCCTGCTGGAATGTGTATGTGGCTTGAAACGCGCACTGTCAGGAAGGATTTTCTTTGATGGTCATGACGTAACGATGTTGCGGCCCGCTGAGCGCGGGGTCGGTTATGTTCCTCAGGACGGGGCAATATTTTCCACAATGAAAGTATCCGAGCAGTTGGCGTTTGGCCCACGTGTGCGTGGTTGGAAAAAAACAGATGCGCTTTCCCGCGCAGAGGAAATTGCCGAGGAACTTGGAATAGGGTATCTGATGAATCGATACCCTGCGGGATTGAGTGGGGGAGAGCGGCAGAGAATAGCGCTTGGGCGAGCTCTATCATGTCGCCCGCAGATCCTGTGCCTTGATGAGCCCTTAAGTGCCCTGGATGATGAAACTAAGGAGGAGATTTGTGAGTTAATAGAGCACTTGCGCCGCAATCACCCCTTTACGGCGCTTCATATCACCCACTCCCGTGCAGAGGCAGAGCGCCTTGGTGATATGGTCTTTGTGATAGGTCCCGATGGATGTCTTCGTGAAGATGACTGACCCGCGCTGTTGCGCTCAGTCACTGATCGGCCAGTGTCTGGATTTCCTGTCCTGAGAGGCGGACAATTCGCCAATCCGGAAGAATTGTGGCTCCAAGTTTCCTGTAGAAATCA
>CAWVVE010000042.1:0-9216 GCA_963933075.1 uncultured Verrucomicrobiaceae bacterium
GCAGCCGCCTGACTTGGTGCGACTTGCGCTGCAACTTTAACCATAGCCACCGGGTCAGCCCCTTCCTCAATCGCGGTTGCAACAATCTGAGCGGCGAGTTGCGGATTATTCCTGATCGCAAGCCTTACAATGGCTGCGGCATTCTGGGGGTTTGCAGCAACTTGCTGCTCAACCCGGGCCAGAACCTGAGCGGCATCCCGTTGCGCAAAAGCGGGACCCAGCGTCACAGTGACCAAGGTCAGGACCATCAAAACTTTTTTCCAAAAGGTGGATCTCATCAAGGATTCTCTAAATTAAAGGGACACAAAAAATAACAGGCAGGCAATCTTCCTTTGCCTTGCTTCGCGCAAGCTTCTCAGCCGCAATTTAATATTACCAGCGAAGGCCATGACCGCAAGAAATTTCTAGTCTCACAAGGTTAACGCGATTTTGACAGTTTTAAGGGAAAACCCGCATTTTCTTCCATGATTTTTCTCAATCTTGATTCTTTCCGTGGGTTAAATCCATAAAATACCACCAGTGACAGATGCAAATTGCCCATTTCTTCAAGGAATTCTACGGATATTCATACTGCTCCACATATTCTTTGCTTGGTTTTAAAGGAAATTTAGGGTTCAAATCTCCCTGTGCCCGGTCTTGCGCGGCGCAATCAGCCGATGCCTACCAAAAAACTCATTTCTCTCAATCTATTGATCGCGCTGGTAGCGATGTACTGCTGGTGGATGTTCACCAATTGGACAACCTGGGATGAAAACAGTGATGTTGGGCTGCAATTCGTCGCCGTGATGGGCTTGACCATACTAGGCGGCATCCTGTTCGTGCTCTTCGTGTTGCCTCGAATTGGTGAGAGTATAGGAGCATTCTTCTACTCAGCACCGGCAAAAATTGAACCGGATGCCTTTACCAAGGCTGCGGCAAAAGTTACCCAGGGCGATTACGAGGGAGCCATCGAGGCATACAGGGAAATCGCCAACGATGAACCCGACAACCGTTTCCCTATTATTGAAATTGCCAAGATACAGCAGGATCACCTCGGTAATGTTGATGCAGCCATAATTACCCTTGAGGAAGCCGTGGAGAGCAAGGAGTGGCCTGTTAACGATGCCACTTTCTTTATTTTCCGGATTCAGGATCTTTACCTCAAAGAAAAAGATAACAAGGCGAGGGCCAAGGAGCTCCTGCACCTCGTCATTGATAAATTTCCGGATACCCGCCACTCGGCAAATGCTCATCACAAGCTCAACGAGATAAACCAGGTTGGTTAAACCGACGGCCGCTGATCCACAAATGTCCGGCAAAGGCAGAAGCTCTCCATGCTCTGCCCTCAGGTCACCACTGATCCTTATCGCCCTTAGTTTTGCGACCGGGATTGCATTAGCAGATTCCATTACTACGGGATTAAACCAATGGTATGTACTGCTTGCTCTCTCACTGCTTATATGGATTCGATGGGAAAAAGCCGTAACGTTTCTGGTCTTGGTGTTCGTGTCAGGCGGCCTGCTCCACCTGTTAAAAATCAATGCGCAAAACAGCGCACCATTCTTTGAGCAACTCTCCAATGGGCCTATCCATGTCACCATGGAAGGTGTCATTGACTCCCCACCCGAAAGGGCCGGGAAACCAGCAACCCGCACTCGGTTCGATTTCCGGATCGAAAATATCACCCGTAAGGATGATAAAAAAACTGCCTATAAAACCCGGATCAGGGTAGAGATCAACGGACTCCCTCCAACTGCTTATGGTGACCGCTTGCGCCTGCAGGGAATACTCAAAAGACCAAATCCGAAGCGCAATCCTGCAAGCTTTGATTATACGGATTTTCTACGTAATCAGGGAATACACGCCGAGTTTTCCTGTCATGAAAAGGATGTCAAAAAACTCGGGACTGACAAGGGAAACCCTGTAATCGCTGCTGGCCTGCACTGCAGAGGATGGATTTCAGAGCAGATCACCCGGGGACTGGGAGAAAATGAAACCGAGGCTATTGCCATTATAAAAGCAATGGCCCTTGGCCAGAGAAGCGACAGCCCTGATTACCTGACCGACAAGTTTCGCTTTAGTGGCACCCTGCACGTTTTTGCAGTAAGCGGACTCCACGTCGGTATTGTCGCTGCAATAGTCTGGTTTGGGATGTCGGCACTAACCGGGCTCTTCGGCCTGCACCGCAATGTTGCTGTCCTGTCGGTAATCCTGGCGGTTATCGCCTACGCGATTATCACCGGATTGCGACCCTCCGCATTCCGTGCTGCGGTCATGGCAGTAATTTTCTTCGGGGGAATGCTTTTTGGCCGGGAGCCAAGGGTTTTTAACAGCACTGCCGCTGCTGCTATGGTAATCCTCCTGTGTGACACCAATCAGCTTTTCCGTCCGGGCTTTCAGCTCTCCTTTTGTGTTCTTATAAGCATCCTGGCATTCGCCAACCCGATTGGAAAATATCTCTATCACCCCTTCCGTCCCGATCCATTTCTTCCGAAGTCACTGATCACACCGGGAAGACGGGCCTTCAATTCGGTGAGTAGGAAAATTATCGGGCTGATGGCAATGTCGATAGCTTCCTGGGCAGGATCTTCGTTACTCACCTGGTATTTCTTCGGACTGATCACGCCGGTATCCATTCTCGCCAACCTAATGCTCATCCCACTTGCCTTCCTGGTGCTTGGAACCGCGGCCCTTTCAGTCCTGCTTGCCCCGATCGGTCACCCACTCCCGGCAGAGATAGTAAACGAATCAAACGCACTCTGGGCAAAGACAGCGGCATTTTCCGCCAGCAAATTCTCCAATATTCCAGGTGCCCACTGGGCAATTGCATCCCCTGCTCACCTGTTTCGCGACGAGTGTGAGGTAAACCTGCCCGATCTTCCTTACGGGGGAGGTGCATGCCACATCGCGATGAGGGGTGAAGAGGACTGGCTCATAGACAGCGGCTCTGAAGCATCATTTAAACGTGCCGTTCATCCCCTATTACGCAGTTACGGTTCAGGGCAACTGGCTGGCATGATCCTCAGCCATGGTGATATAGGCCATGTGGGTGGTGCTTCCACGGGAATCGAGGAATATCAACCTCGCCGCCTCATCACCACACCGCTTAAGAGCACCTCCCCGGCATGGCGTTCCGCGCTCCTCAAAGCGAAGGAACATGGCATCCAAAGTGAGTTTCCCTCAACAGGTGAGCAAATACACCTGGGAAACGGCTACCATTTGCACATCCTCTTCCCCCCGGCAGAGAATGCGCCCGGATTGGTCGCCGATGATCGCTGCCTGATTACCCAGCTTCGCACCCCGGAGGGTTGGCGAATCCTTTTCATGGCCGATTCCGGTTTCTACACGGAACGATGGCTGATGAAACACATCAGGCCGGAAGAATTGCGCAGTGACATCATGGTCCAGGGACAACACAACACTGATCACTACGGCCTGCCCGGGTTCATTGATGCCGTAGCTCCGAGAGCGGTCATTGTTTCCGCACCCTACCGGCCCAGATCACGGGAATCCAGGCATCGCATGAAGGCATTCATTCACAGCCAGGAGATCGAACTCTTTGAGCAGGCAAAAACCGGGGCAATATCCATCCGCTTTGATGCAGAGCACGCTTACATCAAAGCCTTTCTTGGAAATCAGTCGCTTACTTTAAAGCGAGCGGATTGAATGGTTTTCCCCTGCCCCAGCCAACGGCGCTCAAAATCCGTCTGCGGATAAAAACCCGTAACGTCTTCCCACGGCGCCTCCTTCAGGCCCGGTGCATCGGCGAGCACATCCATAGACTCCTCAAAATACTCCTCATCGTCAGTCTTCAGCAAAAATTCTCCGCCCGGCTCCAGTACCCGGGTAAGTGCCGCGCAAAACTCAATGGATACCAACCGGCGCTTGTGGTGTTTCTTCTTGGGCCAGGGATCGGGAAAAAGCAGGTGTATGCGTGATGCACACTGATCCGGCAGCAACCAGAGCAGCGCATAGGAAATCTCCAGGCGAAGCACCTTGAGGTTTTCAAGATCCACCTGATATGCCTTGCGGGATGCTTTACGCGCCCGACCCAGCAACCGTTCAATGCCGAGAAAATCACGCTCTGGATAATGCCCTGCGAGGGCCGCCAGGAAAGACCCGTCACCGCAGCCAAGGTCAATCTCCAGTTGCCTCGGCTGCTGCGGGAAAATCTCCGCCTTCTCCAGCTTGCGAAAATAATCAGGGGGAATGAATTGCACAACGGGTTGTTGCCGGGGATTACCCTGCGCTGGAAGTCAGTTGGGCAGGGGTATCAATCCAGCGACCGTGCTCCTTGATCAGGTCCACCAGTCGCTCCACCGCCTCATGCTGGGGAATGTTGAATTTTACTGCCTGCTTGCCGACATACAGATTAACCTTCCCGGGCGCTCCGCCGACGTAACCAAAGTCAGCATCAGCCATCTCGCCGGGCCCGTTCACGATGCAACCCATGACAGCAATGCGGACTCCCTTGAGGTGACCCGTGGCATCCCGGATCCTGGCCGTGGTTTCCTGCAGGTCAAACAGGGTGCGCCCACAGCTGGGGCAGGCCACGTAATCGGTCTTGAATATGCGTGCTCCGGAAGCCTGTAGAATATTGTAAGCCAGCCGCAGGGTCTGCCCGGGGGCCTGCTCACCCTGGACCAAAACCGCGTCACCAATACCATCACAGAGCAGGGATCCGATATTCGCGGCGGCAACAAGCAGGGTATCAATGAAATCCTTTTTCGCTTCCTCGCTGGCAGTCAGGGTGTCTTTCAGGACCAGGGAGTGCCGCGCATCAACCCTGGCGGCCAATAGCCGGAAGCCTGCGACAACCGGTAGATTCAGCTCATCGGCAAGGGTAACCAGGACGGGATCTGCCAACAGATTCAGTTTCGCAATTGCTTCATCATCGCGTGGATCAAGTGCCACCATTCCCGATGATTCCACCACGATCTCAGGCTGGAATTCGCCCATCTCCCTGAGCTTGTGCTCCACCGCCCTGAACTTCTCCTCGGTGACCATTACCCGGACGGTTTCACCGCCACCGACAGCAATCCCCTGGACTTCCATTCTCTCCGAGGCCCGCCTTGTATAATCAAACGGGTCAAAGGACACCTGTTCCGACCTACCGGCAAGTTCAACTCCACCGGCCTGCTGCTCAACGCATGCCACCAACGCCTGCGCCACGGGAATCTCGTGAAGTGAATCCTCCGTTAGTGAAACACGTACCGTGTCACCGATCCCGTCGAGCAAAAGCGAACCGATGCCAATGGCGCTTTTAATCCGGCCGTCCTCACCGTCACCGGCCTCGGTAACCCCCAGGTGAAGCGGGTAGTTCCAGTCAGGCCCCTCCGCCTCGAGGGCAACGACAAGAAGCCGGTAGGCCTCAATCATGACCTTCGGGTTACTCGCCTTCATCGAGAACACAAAATCATGATAATCAAGGTCACGGGCAATACGGGCAAATTCCAGGGCACTCTCGACCATTCCACGCGGCGTATCGCCATAGCGGTTCATGATCCGGTCACTCAGGCTGCCGTGATTGGTGCCGATACGCATTGCCACCCCGCGCTCTTTACAACGCTCAACCAGCGGGGTGAACTGCCCGGCTATGCGTTCAATTTCCTCGGCATATTGCCCATCAGTATATTCACGGATCTCAAATTTCTTTCTGTCGGCATAATTGCCGGGGTTAATGCGCACTTTCTCCACCCACTTGGCTGCCTCCAGCGCGGCATCAGGCTTGAAATGAATATCGGCAACTGTCGGTATTTCGCAGCCGGTAGAACGAATGCCGGCAATGATGTGCTCAAGGTTCGCCGCATGCCGCTGTGTCTGCGCGGTAATGCGCACAATCTCGCATCCGTGCTCAGCCAACTCGAGAGCCTCTTTCACCGCAGCCCCGGTGTCCATGGTATCGGAGATAATCATCGACTGCACCCGGATCGGATTGTCCCCTCCCACGAGCACTCCTCCAATATCGACCTCGCGACTGCACCGGCGCTGATAGCAGTAAAGGTCGCGTGTGTAGTCGGGGTGGTTCATTCACAGTAAATCCTCACCAGCGAACAGGCTCAGCCTCACCTCCACGTATAATGTCACCTACATCGTAGAAGGTAACATATACCATGAATCCAATGAGCAGCAGCGCGCAGGCAGTCTGGAAAATCTCAAGAAAACGCAAGTTAATCGGCTTCTTGCGAATCCACTCATAGGTAGCCATCGTGATATGCCCGCCATCCAGGACAGGGAACGGCAAGAGATTGAGCAACCCCAGGTTGACATTGATGAGCACGCTCAAAACGAGAGCCAACCGCCAGCCGTTAACCGGGTCAGAGAGTGTCTGGTAATAGAAGTTGCCGATACCAACCGCGGAACTCATGTGTCGCACGCTGACATCGGATTCAGAGGAAAACAGGGAGCCCAGAGTGCGGAAAATCGCCGTTGCCCCATGTGAAACCTGCTGAAAAGGATTGGGGCCGGGATGCATCAGGCTCTGCCCCTTGCTGTTATCCCAGACAATCCCTGTCAGGTAACCCGCATCCTCCGGGGTTTTCGGTTTTGCGGGGGTCAGTGTCAGGGAAACCCTCTCATCCTCTCTGCGCACCAGTAACTCAATAGCCTTGCCCTCACCCTGCGCGGCCATCTGCATCAAGCGAACCGGGCTGTGGAGAACTTCCCCGTTGGCACTGAGAATTTCATCCCCCTCCTTAAGCCCCGCCTGCATCGCCGGGCTTCCCTCTGTGGCCGCTGCCACAAAGGCCGGCGAAGCGGGCCCGATACCGATACGCCTGTGATCCGGCCTCTCCATTGCCCCCTTGTCTTCAATCTTATAGCCGACATCAATATTCATCGGTTCCTCAACTCCGGGGCGGCGCAATACCAACTGGATCGTCTCCCCCTTGCTGAACACAATGCGCTCGGTGATGGAATCAACCATCCCCCCAAAGCCGGAGACCTTGATACCATCAATGGAAATGATCTCATCACCCGGCTTGAGCCCGGCGGCCGCGGCAGGATAATCGGCAGCGACGGACCCCACGACATTGGTGGTCATGCGCACATGCTCCGGCTTGCCGACACCCCACACCAGCAGGGCAAAGGCAAAAGCCAGCCCGATACTGAACAATGGACCGGCAAAGGCAACGATGATCTTGTCCCATGGAGTAATCGGCGGCAACTTTTCGGCGTCATCGCTACCGCCCTCAAGCATCTCCATCGGGGCCATCTGCGGCAATGCCACGAAACCTCCCATGGGAATTGTTCCCAACCCCCACTGCACACCATTGATCTCTTTTTTCCAGATCGTCTTGCCGAACCAGATCTGAAACTTCTCAACCTTGAGCCCACGCCACTTGGCAGCCCAGTAGTGCCCGAGCTCGTGCACTACGATCAAAAGGTTGAAGAGGACAATGACCTGGAAGATCACCCAAAGAAACTTTCCGATACCCGTAAGGAAATCCAACATTACAAATCAATAATTAGTTACTTGCTATCATTGGCTGCTTCGCACAACCACAAGATAATATCACACTTCGGACCCTTCCCGCAAAGTATCGCGACATTTCCGACCCCCCGATAATACCCACGACAGGGAAACATTCACCAAAAAATTACACTGCCTTGCATTTCAACCACTCCCGGCATCACGGTTCGGCCACTATGGGGAAACGGTGCGTGCCCAGCTATCCGCGGCAATCAGCTCATCAAGGTCGGGTTTGAGGATCACCTCATGGGCATCCATCACTGCCTCAACATGCTCCCAGATTTTTGGGAATGTGCAGCCCTCTTCCAGAAAACGCGCAACGGCAACCTCATTGGCGGCATTCATTACTGCCGGCAAACTGCCGCCAACCTCACCAGCCCTGCGTGCCAGATTGAGTGCCGGGAAATCCTCAAAGCGCGGCGTTTCGAAATCAAGCGTTGCAATACTCGCAAGGTCAAGCGGTGGCAGGGGGTTGGCAAGGCGCTCCGGCCAGGTGATTGCGTATTGGATCGGAAAGCACATATCTGTAACGCTTAACTGTGCCAGCACCGAGTTGTCGGTAAACTCCACCATCGAGTGAATAATACTTTGCGGATGAACAATGACGTCCACCCGGTCCATCTCCACTTCAAAGAGCCAGCGCGCCTCGATCATCTCAAGTCCCTTGTTAAAAAGGGTCGCAGAGTCAATGGTGATCTTTGGCCCCATGTCCCAGGTCGGATGCTTAAGCGCATCTTTTGGACTCACCTTGATAAGCTCCGATGCGGGAAGTTGCCGGAACGGCCCCCCTGAAGCGGTCAGGATTAACCGTGATACCTCCTGCGCGGATCGTCCTTCAAGACACTGGAAGATCGCGTTATGCTCGCTGTCGACGGGCAATACCTTGGCCCCGGTGCGGCGTGCTGTTTCCATGACCTGCTCGCCGGCCATGACAAGGATTTCCTTGCTGGCCACCGCCAGGTCCTTGCCCGCCTCAAGGGCGGCAAGCGCCGGACGCAAACCTGCAATACCCACAATGGCCACCAGTACCATGTCCGCCTCCTCAAGGGTTGCCAGCTCAATCAAGCCCTCATCGCCGGAATAAATCTGGATGTCAGCATTAAGCTGACCCTCAAGGGATTGTACGGCATCGACATCACTCAAGCAGGCGTGCCTTGCGCCGGTCTCTGAGAGTTGTTCCGCCAGTTTTTCCGCCGAGCGGGCAGCACCAAGGCCCACCACCTCGATCCGGTCCGAAAGATGACGGGCGACCTTGAGGGTGCTTTGCCCTATCGACCCGGTGGAACCCAGGACCACGATTTTCTTCTTCCGCTCCGACATCAGCTGAGTGTCTTCAGGTAAAGGAACAAAACGGGGGCAGTAAAGAGGATGCTGTCGACCAGGTCCAGCAACCCGCCAATGCCCGGCAGCACCTGGCCGGAATCCTTGCGGGCAAGGCAACGCTTCACGATGGATTCGGCAAGGTCGCCAACCACTGCGAGGATACCCAGAAGAAAACCGAGTATGATGACATGGGTCCAGTTGAGAAGCGACATATGCTCACCGAAAAGCGCATACACAGCACAGCCGCCGGCAACGGAAAAAACCAGACAGCCTAAAGTAAATCCCTCCCAGGTCTTGCCGGGGCTGATATGGGGAATCATCTTGTGCCGGCCAATCATGCTGCCGACAATGTAGCCGCCCATGTCCGAGAACTTGGTAACCACCAACAGGAACAACAGGTAATATTGACCTGAAACCTCCACGCTGGAACCATTGTCCTCAAC
>CAWVVE010000043.1:0-9201 GCA_963933075.1 uncultured Verrucomicrobiaceae bacterium
TGGCCACCAGCTTGCCGGCCTTATCCTTTGCAACAATCCCGTGTGTGGCCAGCTTGGCTTTCTTGATTTCCTCGGCACTGTTGCCAGCACCAACTTTCACGGTATGGATATTAATTTTTGAAGCGTATTTCTTTTTTTGGTCATTCACGATGACCGTTATCTTTGAGCAGAGTACTCATCCATCGAAATAGTAATAGGTAAGTGATGGTTTATTGGTGTCCGCCACAGTCGCCTTTTCCTCTTTTGCGTGACCGAGCGCCAACAGCAGCGGCGCAAGAAGGATGGCAGCCAATATATTCGTTAATTTCATGAAATATCTCTAGCTGGCAATGAAGAGGATTGCAACCCGGCAATGTTAACCTGGCTGATTGCCGCCGGCTATCTTTTGCCAGTGCCCATAATGCAATTTATTGGCCGATATTTCCCGGGAAATGGCTTGGTTAATTAATCATAGAATCCTTGAAAGCGTAGCTCGAGCACTTCACAATGTCCGGCATGATAAACAAATGTTGTGTATTTTTCCTGAGCTTTTCCGCTCTGTGCGGGGTTGCCTCTGCTGAATTGCGTCTCCCTGCGGTGATCAGCTCGAACATGGTTCTTCAGCGAGAAAAACCCATCCCGCTATGGGGCTGGGCGGCGGACGGGGATGAGGTGGCGGTCACGCTTGGCGCCAATGGAAAGAAAACAAAAGCCGGTAAGGACGGCAGGTGGGCGGTCAAGCTTGATGCCCTGCCGGCAGGCGGCCCGCATGAGCTTAAAGTCAAAGCCGCGGGCAAGGAAATTGTCCTGAGCAATGTCCTGGTGGGTGAGGTGTGGCTGTGTTCAGGACAGTCAAACATGGAGTGGTCGGTGCGTGCATCGAACAACCCACGCGAAGAAGCTGCAAATGCAAAGTATCCAAGGATTCGGCTCTTTCATGTCCCAAAGCGCCCGGCAACAACTCCCCAGGATGATGTCAAGGCATCCTGGAGGGAATGCACTCCGGAAAGCGTTGTTAACTTTTCCGCTGTGGGTTATTTTTTTGGTAGGCACTTACACGGCGAACTGGATGTGCCAATCGGGTTGATTGGGTCTGCGTGGGGAGGTACTCGCATTGAGCCGTGGACGCCCATTTCCGGTTTTGAAGCGGTGGAAGCGGTGCGAAATATCGGTGAGCAGACCCGGACCCAGGTTGGGCAGGGCGGGCAGCTTAATCACGGCAGCCCGACAGGACTCTATAACGGCATGGTGGCCCCTGTTGTTCCTTTCTCATTACGCGGCGCGATCTGGTATCAGGGGGAATCCAATAATGGTGAGGGGATGTTATACCATCAGAAAATGAAGGCACTCATTGCCGGGTGGCGTAAGGTTTTTGATAATCCCCAGCTGGCATTTCATTTTGTCCAGCTGGCTCCCTACAGATACGGCAATGGTGAGCAAACCCTCCCTTATATGTGGGAAGCCCAGACGGCGACACTTGCTGTCCCGGGTACCGGGATGGCTGTGATTACAGATATCGGCAATGTTGGGGACATCCATCCACGCAACAAGCAGGGGGTCGGCAAGCGACTGGCCTTGTGGGCCATGGCGAAGAATTATGGTAAGTCAGACCTGGTATATTCAGGCCCGCTGTATAAGGCCATGCGTATAGAGGAGAAGAGTATCCGCATCGCATTTGCTCACGCTGGTGGCGGCCTGATATCCCGGGATGGCAAACCCCTGAGTGATTTTTCCATCGCAGGTGATGACGGGAAATTTGTACCGGCTGAGGCACGAATTGACGGCGCGACCGTCCTGGTAAGCGCTAAGGAGGTGGCTAAGCCCAAAAATGTCCGTTTCGGATGGCATCACATGGTTAATCCAAATCTGTCCAACAAGGAGGGCCTTCCGGCGGGGCCTTTCAAGACTGATGACTGGAAGGGAGCTACCGGGGAATAACCCACAGGTATCCGCCCTGTAGTGGGAAGTAATGGGAGTATTGTATTTTCCCGGGTGCTTACAAGGCGGCTGCGGACAGGCAAATTTCCTTGCATAATGAGGGGGCTGTTGTTACACAAAGGAGTGTTGAACAGACGGTCTCCCATGTTGCCATCGCCATGTACCGCGTGCTGAGTTTCTGTGTCCTCCTCGTTACCTGGGTGGTTCTTTCCGGGATGATGGACTGGTTTCATTTTTCACTGGGGATTGTGTCCTGTGCTCTGGTTACATGGTGGTCCTCAGACATGCTGTTTTCTGACCGTCGGGTTGCCCCGCGTGCACGGTTGTTGCAATTCTTTCGCATTCCCGGATATCTGCTTTGGCTTCTCGGGCAGATTGTCCTGGCCAACCTGCATGTCCTCCGGCTCGCCTTTTCGTCCAGGTTGCGTGAGGAGATGGAGCCGCAACTGGTGCGCTTCAGCAGTGGGCTCAATACGGATTTCCAGAAATTTGTTCTGGCGCAGTCAATCACCCTTACCCCGGGGACAGTAACCATGAAGATCAAGGGCGATGAGTTTGTTGTTCACGCCATCAGTGATTCTGCAGCCCGGGGATTAACCGGCTCGATGACGGAGCGCGTCAGGCGTGTTTTTTGTGATAGCGGGCAATCAACGCAATGATGGAAACGTTCTTTATTTGCGCGGGGATCACCTTGCTCCTTATGATGATCCCGGTGTTTTACCGTATTGTCGTTGGCCCCACTACCATTGATCGCATTGTGGCAGTGAATGTTATTGGCACTAAAACCGCAGTATTACTGATCATTATAGGGATGCTCTTTGACGATGTTGCGATGTTTGTTGACTTCGCCCTTGCCTACGCACTGCTTAACTTCATCGGCTCACTTGCGGCGGCGCGTTATTTTAACAAGACCAGGCCGGCCTATGGTGCCGGTTCCCCGGGGAAGGGGGAAATTACTTGAGATGATAATTAATATTTTGAGTATCCTTTTGATGGCCGCGGGATTGTTTTTTTTCCTGGGAGCGGTTGTTGGTATTGTGCGGTTCCCGGATTTTTACACCCGTATGCATGCTGCGGGGAAGGGGGACACGCTCTCGACCATACTTATCACCGGAGCGCTGGCGTTGCAGGTATTGCATAATTTTGACTGGGCGCACTGGACGGATTTGTTGGTGGTAATAAAGATCATGGCCATTGGCATACTCATCATGCTGACCAGCCCGACAAGCACTCATGCCCTGATGCAGGCGGGATATGATGACGGGATTGAGCCGGTCACCAGGCCCAAGAAGAAGGGGATTGTCAGCCTTGATGATTCTCCAGCGGAGGATGCGGAATTAACACTGCCCGTCACCGGGATGCCTGAGGATCGTGAAGGGTAAGGTAAGGGAATTCAATGATCTGGCAGTTTGACATCATCATTCTCGTATTCATGGTCGTTGCCGCGATCATTGCCTTGCGTGTGAAGGACTTACTTGGTGCAACACTTGTATTCGGTATTTACTCATTCCTCATCTGCCTGTTATGGGCGGAGATGGGTGCTGTTGATGTGGCCTTCACCGAGGCTGCGGTCGGGGCAGGTGTGTCCACCGTCATCATGATTGCCACCGTTTTTGCAACGGCTAGGAGGTCGAGAGACTAGGAATGACCATGAAATTTTTCGGCTTTGTTGCAGTTGTCGTTGTCGGGATCCTTTTACTGGCGGCCACCGGTGATTTCCCGGAATGGGGGGACCCTCACTCGCCAGCAAGTGAGGGGCAGGTTTCCAGCTTCTACATTGAGCGGACGGTGAATGAGACCAAGGTGCCCAACATGGTGACCGCGGTCCTTGCGGATTTCAGGGGTTATGACACGATGTTTGAGACAGTCGTGATCTTTATTGCGGGGATAGGCATAATCGCCGTATTACGCAATTTTGGAGATGGCGCCGCTCATGTTCCCGACCCACCGGAACCCGATGAGGGCAGTGACCTTATTGTTCGCAGTACCTGCCGCCTTGTGGTGCCTCTGATTCAGCTTTTTGCTCTCTATGTTGTTGCCCACGGTCATCACAGTCCAGGGGGAGGTTTCCAGGGGGGGGTAATGCTGGGGGCGAGTTATATTCTCCTGGCGCTGGCCTGCGGCCTGCCTGCCGCCAAAAGGCGCATGGGCGAGCGCAAGGCCATCACGCTTGCGGCATCCGGTATCATCATCTATGCCGGATGGGGTGTAGCCTGCATGTTTTGCGGAGGTAATTTCCTGGATTACGCCAGCCTTGACCCTCTCCTTCCGGGAGATAAGGCAATGGCACGATCTCACAGTATGCTGGTCGTTGAGATCGGTGTTGCTTTTACCGTTACGGCGATCATGTTCGCCATTTATTCAAACTTGTCGACACGGGGGCGACTTGAAAAAGGCTTGTAAAAAATGGAATTTCTAGCGGCAGGATTTATCGAGGATCATATTGTTCCCAAGTTTAATTACTGGATCTACGTGATCCTCATGATGATCGGTTTATATGCCATGATCACCAAGAATAACCTGATCAAGAAGCTGATTGGAATGGCGGTCTTCCAGACTGCGATTATCCTCTTCTATGTGTCTATTGGGGTCAAGGAGGAGAGCGGTATTCCCATACTGAGTCACGGTCAGCACCATGCAATCGTGGATGAGGGCCGGCCGAGTGAGGAAGTGATCACGAAGGAGAAATTTGCCAATCCTCTTCCGCATGTACTGATGCTTACGGCAATTGTTGTGGGAGTCAGCACCCTTGGGCTTGCCCTGGCAATTACCCAGCGGATTTATATTTCCTTCAACACTCTTGAGGAGGACGAGATACTTGATCAACTGCGACGCGGAGGGCATGACTGAGCATTATCCTGTCCTTATCCTCCTTGTGCCCCTTTTCGGTGCATTGCTGGCCACGCTCCTTGGCAGTGAGCGGCAGGTTGCGTGCTGGTTTACTGCCCTGATTGCCCTGGGCGGTTCCTCAATTTTGGCTATTGGCAATATTTGCGCCTTGTTGGCCTCCGCAGAGGGGGAGCTGCGCTACCGGATGGGCGGATGGAATGAGAATTCCGGTTATGAGGTTGGAATTGAACTGCGTATTGACATGCTGGCCGCCCTTGTTGTTGCCGCGGTGGTGATCGTTGGATTTATCAATACCATCTTTGCCAAGACCAGAGTGACAGGGGAGATGCGGGAGAAGGCGGCGTTTTTTTACGCGCTCAATCAATTACTCATTGTCGGGCTGTGCGGGATTGTGATGACCAATGACGCATTCAACCTGTATGTGCTCATTGAGATCACCTCGCTGACGAGTTATGCGCTGATCGCGATGGGCAACCGGCGTGCGGCACTCTCCAGTTTCAATTACATCATCATGGGAACTATTGGGGCCTCATTTTACCTGCTGGGGGTCGGCTATCTCTACATCAAGACGGGCACTCTCAATATTGACGACATTCACACTGTATTGCAGTCCGGTAATCTCTGGGGGGACACCAGCATTACCATTGCGTTCATTCTGATCATGCTCGGTTTGTGGACCAAGATGGCCCTTTTTCCGCTCCATGGCTGGTTGCCCAACGCCTACAGCTATGCGCCGGGGGTTGTTGGCAGTTTCATGGCACCACTGATGACCAAGGTCATGGTGTATGTAATGCTGCGTATCATGCTTTGGTTGTTCGGGGGTGAATATATCTATTCAAGCGGACTGGTCTGGGGAGAACTGGTCATCTGGATGTCGATCATCGCTATTGTTGCCGGTTCATTTTTAGCCCTGGCAAGGACCGACATAAAGAAAATGCTGACTTACCTCATAGTTGCTGAGGTTGGCTACATGGTCGGTGGTGCCTGGCTGGCCAATGGTGCCGGCCTTGCGGGCAGCATGTATCATATTCTCTCGGATGCGGCGATGACCTTCTGTCTCTTTTTGGCAGCTGCCATTGTCATCCTGCGTACCGGGGATCACCGCCTGACTGCCTTTAACGGATTGTTCCGCAGCATGCCCCTGACCATGATCGGTTTCACGGTGGGGGGGCTGTCAATGATCGGTCTGCCTCCAACCTGCGGTTTTTTCAGTAAATGGTATCTCATCAGTGGCGGGATTGAGGCCGGGCACTGGAGTTATGTTGCCGCCCTGCTGTTCTCCAGCCTGGTCAACGCGGTCATCTTTTTCAGGATCTTTGAACGTGCCTATTTCGGCAACCTTAAGGGCGTTGCCGATGAGCAGTTACCCGATGACGGGGATTGCGCTCCACTGCTGACGCTGGAAAGGGTGCCGTTCTCCATGCTGATTCCGCTTTTCATTGCCGGCGCGTCTGTCCTGCTTGTCGGTATCTATAACAATACCCTTGTCAGTTGGCTAAAGGCCGCAATGCCGCCGCTCTAGATGCTCGAAGAATCCTATCTGCCCCTGATCACCTGGATGGTGTCACTGCTTGCGGTGCCAGCCATCATGCTATTGCGGAAAAATCCCAATGCCCGCGAGGGGGCAACCTTTGTTGCCGCGTTTGCCAAGTTTGCCCTTGTGCTGGCCATGCTGCCGGCCGTCATGGCAGGAGGGGTGCTGCGTTTTAGCTTTGGCGAGATTCTTCCCGGTATTCCCCTGGAGTTCCGGGTTGATGGCCTCGGGATGCTCTTTGCCCTGGTTGCTTCTTCCCTCTGGATACTGACCACCCTCTATGCCGTTGGTTATATGAGAGGCTTAAAGGAACATGACCAGACAAGGTTCTTTGCATGTTTTGCGGTTTCCATTTCGGCCACGATCGGGGTTGCTTTTGCCGGCAACCTTTTCACCCTTTATCTTTTTTATGAGATGCTCTCGCTCTCGACCTATCCTTTGGTGACTCACCACGGGGATAAGGCGGCACGCAGTGGCGGGCGCACCTACCTGAGTCATCTTCTCGGGACCTCGGTTGCCTTCGTGCTGCCGGCGATGATTTATTGCTGGGTCAAGTCCGGTGGAGACATGAGCTTCACCGACGGGGGGTTCCTTGCCGGGAAGATCGGTGCCGGGGATGGACTTATTGTGCTCCTGGCCTTCACCCTTGGATTTGCCAAGTCCGGCCTGATGCCGTTCCATTCCTGGCTGCCCAATGCGATGGTTGCGCCAACGCCGGTCTCCGCTCTGCTGCATGCCGTGGCGGTCGTCAAGGTGGGTGTATTCTGTATCCTGCGGGTGTTTACCGGCGTGTTTGGCATCGATACGCTCAAGGATCTGGATATCACCACCGTGGTCACTTATATAGCCGGCTTCACCGTGATCACCTCTTCGCTAATTGCGCTGACCCAGGATAACTTGAAGCGCAGGCTGGCTTTTTCGACAATAGGCCAGCTGGCATATATCATTCTCGGGGTATCCTTCCTGTCGGCTAATGGAATCACCGGGTCGGCGATGCACATTGCAATGCATGCTTTCGGGAAAATCACCCTGTTCTTTTGCGCGGGTGCCATTTTTATGGCAACCGGGAAGAAATACGTCAGCCAGATGGTTGGTATCGGCCGGCAGATGCCGGTGACCATGACCGCTTTCCTGCTCGGTTCCCTGAGTATTATCGGTCTGCCGCCTTTTGGGGGAGCATGGAGCAAGTGGTACTTGTTCCTCGGGGCGCTTGATGCTGATCAGATGTTTATGGCGGTGATCCTGGTGATCAGTTCCCTGTTGAACATCGCCTATCTACTTCCTGTGGCGGTGAACGCCTTGTTTCGTAAACCTCCCGCTGACAGCGAGGGCATTGCCATATCGGGAATCCGGGAGGCTCCGGCTGCCTGCGTGATTCCCCTCAGCATCACGGCGGTGGCGGGTTTTGTGATCTTTCTCTTTCCCGACCTGGTCTTTGACCTGGCACAACTCCTGATTGCCAATGGCTGAACGTATTCCACCCCCGAATGATAACGACCCTGACCGTGAGGGAATCATCCTGCTTGAGGACGATGGCAGGAAGCACTTATGGGATAATCCCGCCAATGTGAAGCGTTTCCTTAAGGGCTTCTTTATTGTTTGCCTGTTGCTGCTGTTGCTTGATGGGTTGTTTCTGGCCCACCTGCTCCACAAGCACTTAAGTTTTGATGCGGGCGTTTTTCCCGCTGAAGGCTGGGCCGGTTTTTTCAGTATCTATGGGTTTATTGCCTGCACGTTAATTGTCCTGCTCGCCAAGCCATTGCGCAAGGTAGTGATGCGATCGGAGGATTATTATGACAAGTAGTCTGCACCCGGTAATCATCATTTTTGCCGGCGCGCTTCTGGTGGGGGTTTTGCGGGGGCGCCTGAAGAATATTGTCTCGGTACTGACGCCTGTATTGGGATTGGTTAACCTGATTGCAATTTCCAACGGTATGGCTGGCGGCGATAGCACCTGGACTTTGGAGGTCATGGACCTCGAGCTGGTTACTGCCAGGTTCGACAAGCTTGGCCTTGTCTTTGGTTATCTTTTTCATATAGCCGCGATCATCACTTCTATTTATTCGCTGCATGTCCGGGATAATATGCAGCGGGTGACCGGGTTGTTGTATGCGGGAAGTGCCATTGGTGCTGTCCTGGCCGGGGACCTGATTACACTTTTTGTGTTCTGGGAACTGTTGGCGGTGACCTCGGTTTTCCAGATCTGGGCGCGGCGAACCGAGAGCGCTTCGAACTCGGGTGTGCGCTACCTGCTCTTGCACGTGAGCTCGGGGTTGCTCCTTCTGTTGGGGGCCACGATGATTTACGCAGACACCGGTTCTCTGGCATTCGATGAGATTGGCCTCCAGGGATCCGGGCTTGGCGGCTGGCTGATTTTCCTTGCCCTTGGTATCAAGTGCGGATTCCCCCTGTTGCACACCTGGCTTACCGACAGCTATCCGGAGGCAACCTCGGTCGGGGCGGTTTACCTGTGCTGCTTTACCACCAAGACTGCCGTGTATGCAATGGCTCGCGGTTTTCCCGGTGCTGAGCCTTTACTCTATATCGGGGCCGTAATGGCTATGTTCCCGATTTTCTACGCGGTGATTGAAAACGACCTGCGCCGGACACTCGCCTACAGCATGATCAACCAGATCGGCTTTATGCTGGTGGGTATCGGTCTCGGCACGGCGTGGGGCATCAATGGTGCGGTTGCCCATGCCTTCAATGATGTGTTCTTCAAGGGATTGCTGTTCATGTCGATGGGTGCAGTTCTTTATCGTACCGGCACGATGAATGCCTCGCAGCTTGGCGGCCTGTATAAGAGCATGCCGTGGACGACAGGCTTCTCCATTGTCGGTGCGGCGGCAATTTCCGGGTTTCCCCTGTTGTGTGGATTTGTAAGCAAGAGCATGATCATG
>CAWVVE010000044.1:0-9118 GCA_963933075.1 uncultured Verrucomicrobiaceae bacterium
CCGCGGTCCTGCGCGGTGCAGGGTGAGGACTGCAGGGATATTAAGCGAATTTCCCAGCGCTTCGCGAATGCGCACCGGGCCGGCAAACTTGCGGTTATAGTTTTGCGGTTCGTACCCGGGGAATACGCGGGGGACGGCGTCCGGAGTGTCGGGCAGCAGGCTGGCGGCGGTAAGCTTACGGGTATCAATTGCCATCAGGTAAATGAAGGGCTTGAGAGTCGAGCCTGCGTGGCGTGGAACCAGTGCGGCATTAAATGCACCCTCTGTTTGTCCTTTCCCGGTGGCGACTGAGGCAAGGGCCCGCACTGCGCCGCTTGAGTTCTCGATAACAACCATGCCGGCATTACGGACATCGTGCCGGTTCACTGCGGCGAGTTGCTCGGCAAGAAAGTTTTCAGCATGGTGTTGCAGCCCGGAATCGAGCGTAGTGGTGACAAGTTCTCCCTTTACATGATTGCCTCTGCTTTTCATCAACGCGTCGATAAAGGCCGGCGCTGTGTGTGGCGGCGACTCGTGGCGGACGGACGGGGGGTTGGTGGCCAGACGGTCGAATTGCGCTGCAGTGAGGATATTGAGTTGCATCAACCGTTTCAGGGAACGGCTGTACTTTGTCAATGCGTTACCGGGTCGCAACCAGGGGTTATAGCGGGTTGGTGATTGTGGCAGCCCGGCGAGGTAAATTGCCTCGGCAAGGGTAAGTGTGGCTGCGGCCTTGCCGAAGTATGCCCATGCGGCCGCTTCAGGACCGATGCGGCGGTTACCGTAATCAAGCCGGTTGATATAGGCTTTAAGAATGGTGGCCTTATCCCATTGCCGTTCCAGTTTCAGTGCCAGCAGGGATTCGCGTATCTTGGAGCTGAGCGCGCGACCCCTGCGCCTGTCAGCCAGCTTGATGGCTTGCTGACTGACGGTCGAGGCACCGGAGAGATGCCCGGCGGTGGTTGTACTGCGGTAAGCTGCGGCACAGATTGCATACATGTCGATCCCGCGGTGTTGCCTGAAGCGGTGATCTTCGAGGGCGATCGTGGTTTCAGGCAGATGTGCGCCCATGCGGGACAGGGATACAGGGATATGGACTCTTGCCTCAGCGGTTGAAAGTTGCGCAATGACACTGCCGTCCCGGTCAAGGAACACCGGGGTGCCGTTGAGGGCATCAAGCATATTATCCGGCAAGGGGGTCGAGTGGATGGACACCTCGATCGCGGCTGATCCCAGCCAGAGCGCGAACGGGAAGATCGCAAAGGTTCCGATTGCCGCGTTGCGCAGCGTGACAGCAGCTGCAATGGCCTGGGTTACGCGGTTTGTACACGCTTTTACGGACGCTAAAATCAAGTTTCTTTGCATACCGGGCATCCGTGCTTTTACCTATTGCTTGCTGACGAACACCCATCGCGTGCCGCCAAGGGCACCAAAGCGCGGTTCATACATCGGGGTCACGCTGGTCGCGGGCCAGGAAAAGCGTCCCGGACTGGTGACCCGTGCCAGCATGGAGTAGGTGTGGCTGCCTTCGGGCAAGCTGTTGAAGTAGAGGTTGGCGCTGCGATCACGCAGTTCCGAGTGGTCGAGATGAAGGCCGTTGTCCCCGGCGTCCTTTGGCAGGCTGTAGAACTCAGCCACCTGGGCGAGGTTGAAGTTTACCGTTTCCAGGCCGGCCGGTAGCTCGTCTACCAGTGCGATGTAATAGTGGTTCTTGTCGCTTTGCAGCCGGTAGGTGACCAGGATTTCGTCACCCAGCCTGAACGGGCTTTCAGCGCTGCCGTCCCGTGCGGGCGCGGTCATGTTTTTTAGCACGCGCTCGACCCGCAAACCGCGGTCTTCACGCCTGGAGTTCTCCATGTCGCGCAATACATTGGCATCGACAAGGTAGTAGACAGGTTGCGCATCCATTTGTACACCGATTTTTCCGATCTCCGAGAGCGCGCGATGTCTCCAGCCCATCGAGAATCCATTCCCTGACTTGAGATCTGCACCGCTTCCCTCAAAGGTGAGCTGCTGATAGTCTTCCCCTTCAAGCATGGTGGTCAGTGCCATAAGCAGCCAGAGATTTTCCTGTGTCGAGAGGTGGAACGAGTCGTCCATCATGTCGAGCAGGGCATTGCGCATCCTTGGCTCAAGCTCCCGTGACCATTGCGGATCGGCGATCCTGGACTGTGCCATGTAGGCCACGGCCTTGGCCCGTTTTGAGGAATAAAAGTTTACCGGGTCGAAAGATCCGCGCGGCGGCGCATTGTCGATTTCACGGGCCAGAAGTCGTTGCTCGGCGGGCATGACGTCATAATTGTGCATGGCGAGTGCCAGCATGGCGCGGGTCTCATCGCCGAGCTGATCGCGATGCAGATAAAGCTCTTCAAGGACGTCGACCGGTTTTGCGCCGGCTTTCGATTTGCTGTGGACAAACAGCGCAAACGCCCGGGTGCCGCGGCTGGATTTCTTGCGGCCCCGGATCACTGCGTCGAGTGCCTTTTGGAGCTGGTCATCAAGACCTTGCGGGATCGTATATTCAAGTTGCCTGCATTCCGCCACCACCCAGGCAGCCTGGACGGTTACATAGGGGTTTGCACCATGCCCACCCGGCCAATAAGGCAGGAAGCCGCCTGCCCGTATATGCTGTGCAATGTAGCGCAGGCCCTCCTCAATACGTTCCCGGTAGTTTTTATGCCTTTCGCCGAGTTCCGGAAGATATTCGAGCAGTTCTGCAAGTTGTGTATAGCCCAGCAGTTTACTGGTGCGCTGCTCAAAGCAGCCGTGCGGATATTCGAGCAGTTCCGGCAGGCCCTGGAGTTTTGGCATGAATGGTGAGCGTGAAAGCGTCAGTCCAAAATTGCCCTCGGCTCCCGGCCAGAACTCGGGCGCGACTTTTGCCAGCACGAACTCGGTGGCTTGGCCCGGTATTTTTCCGTAGAGACCGGTGCGCTGCATGATGCCGGGCTGGAAAACAGGCAGCGTAATTTCCACCTCATCGGTAATTTCGGACTGCCCGGCGATGTGCGCGTCAAAGCGGACCTTGATCTCGGAAATTCCCCGTTTGACCCTGACCCGCAGCCCGAAGGTTCCGGGCACGTTGGGAGCCAGCAGGCCGGTTCTTGCAGAAGCAGGACTTAAAATTTCAAGGCCCTCACCTGCGATACAGCTGATCAGCACCTCTGCGGCATTTGCCAGTTGATGCCTGGTGATGGCACGCAGTATGATTTCATCACCGTGACGTACGAAACGCGGTAGTGCGGGCTCAACCATCAGGCGTTTGTTGACCTGGAATTTTGACTGCCCCTGTCCAAAGCGCAGGTCCTGGGTCTGGGCTATCGCCGTTACACGGAACTCGGTCATGTTGTCAGGAGCCCTGAAGCTGAAGGCGGCCTTACCCTCGGCATCGGTGCGCAATCCCGTGATCCAGAATGCACGCGGGCGGAAATCCCGCCGCGGTTGTTTTTTGCGCTGCCCGTCGCCGCCGCCGCCACCGCCGCCGATCAGGAATCCTTTCTCGGTAACATCAGCTTCATTGAATGCTGCAATATGATTGGAGAGCCCGAGGTAAGTAGCGACATTGTGCCCGCGCTCGGGATAGAAGATACCGAAGAGTTCCTGCGCCTGCCATTGACCGAGTTGCAGCACCGCTTCGTCAACAGCCATCAAGGTGACATCGGCATTTTCCACCGGCTGTCCGCCGGCGAGCACATAGACCGTACCAGCGCCTTCCCTGCCGGGTTCAATCTGGGATTGCGCCAGTACCGGGTTCACTTCAAGGCGCAAGTCCTCGCGGTTCACTCGCAACTCGACTCGTCCAAAACGCTCGGCGGGAATCCGGTCCGCTCCGCCGGCGCGCACCAGGTGGATGGTGGCGTATACATTGGGGAAGTATTCCGGTTTAATGGGAATATCGATCCTGCTGGCGTTGTGTTTAATATCGACAACGAACTGCTCAATAACCTGGTCGGTTTCCATGCTGACCCAGGCCTTGCCGCCATACGGCGCTTCCAGTGCCAGGGATGCGGTTTCACCGGGGATGTAGTGTTCCTTGTCGGCTGTTATTTTAAAGCTGTCAGGAGTGTGCACCGGATATCTTGCGCGTGCCTCGCCGGCAAGGGTGATTGGCGCACTGCAGCGCGGGCTGCCGCCGGCAAGACTGGCAACTGCCACGTAGCGTCCCGGAATGCCGCCAACATCAACAGAAATTGGCGGGTCACCCTCACCCGGGGTTTTTGCCGATAGGGAGTTGATCAGCAGGTATTCATCAAAGTTGCGGTACCTGTACAGCTCATCACCCACCTGTTCCTTAACGGTACGGGCCTCGATGCGGAAAATATCTGCCTGAAAGGGCTGGCCGGCGACTACCCTGTCATCTCCGTCTAGGGATATTAAATTCAGGTTGAGGGCCGGTGCCGTTTCCCCGTAGTTGGCATCCAGGTCAATGGCGAGGATGTGGGGGAAGGGTTGCATAGCGCCGTAAAAGGCACTGGATATGGTGCGGCCTTCAGGTGAGATGACATCGACGTTGAGGTTAAAGTCGTATCGTGGACGGGAGTAAGGAGCCTCCTCCGGGATTTTAACCCTGATCAGGGCGGAGCCGCCGGCATCAAGTTTCAGTTCGCCCTCCTGCCTCGGCAGGGGCGGCAGGGCCAGCGGGCTTTGTGAATAGCGATCATTGGTGCGCAGGTAGCCCGACTCGATTGACGCGGTTGTCCAGTCCAGCGACCAGCGCACAACGGCACCCGCGTTTGGCGCGCCGTGAAAGTAGTTTGACTGCACCCTGACCTGTGTAATTTCTGCGGGCTGAACTTTTTCGCCTTCCAGCGCGATATCAAAAAGCGGCGTGCGGTATTCTTCAACCTGCAATCTCGTGTAACCACAGGAGGTGGTGTGCAAATAATAGCTGCCGAGTTTAATTTCCTCGGGGATTGACCACTCAGCTTCCCATCCGCCGAACTCGTCGGTGATTGTGCTGCCGGTAGCCATCTTCCTGCCGCGGTAGCCTTCAGTAATATTCCAATAGATTTCCTTCCCGGGCGCATTACGCAGCATGCTATCCTCGCGACGGCGGAGAAATCCCTTGAATTTTGCGCTTGCCCCCGGCCGGTAAAGGTTACGGTCAGCGATAATGGTGCCGATAGGCATGCTGGCGGAGGCAATGCTCGATGCCCGGCCGGAGCTGCGGAAGGTCTTCCCGCCAACAAATGCCACGGCACATCCGCCGCCGGAGGAGTCAATGAGCAGGTGGCTTGCGCGATTCTCTTTACCCAGATGATTTCCGTTGTGCACACGATCAAAGCGGGCAATGCCTTCGGCATCGGTTTTGGTGACTGCGAGAAGGACATTTTTTGCCGTCACCATGCGGACGTTCACGTTTTCCAACGCCTTACTCGTCGACATGTCCTGCACCTTGGCCATCAGCGTGGTAGCGGTTTTCTTTTTGGTGACAAAAACGTCGTTAAAGAAAATGAGTGAACGATTAGCTGCGAGTTTTCCGGAAGGCAGGGGAGCCGACACTTCAAGCAGGTAGACGCCGTTGGTTACTGCCTGCCCGTTTGTAACCCGCCAGTTGATGTCGCGGTAGACGGCCTGCACACCGGAAGCTGCCGGGAAGTTGCCTTGGGCAACCGGCTTGATGCCGAGTTGATCAATAAGCCGTTCACCGTCCTGGAACAGACGTGCGCGGGCGATACCGATCTTGTGTTCGGGGAGCCGGCCAAGTTGCCAGGTGATAGCTCCGGTGTTGGCATGCAGGAACTTCATTTTCAGTCCCAGGGCCGGGCGGGTGAAGTATTGTGTTGTCGGGAAGTATATTGCGGGCGTCATGCCCTCGAATTCCACGTTCTCGGAAACTGCGCCGGAGAGTGCGTAGCCGGTGGTTCCCAGAAGTTCCTTGGCCATTTCGATCCTGTATTTCTCTTCAGGGTTGAAATTTCCTTCCAGCCTGATCGTTGAACCGCTGCTGAGAAGTTTCAGGTTTGGCACTGCCGGTTTCACTGAAATGCTTGCTGCATTTACGCTGTCCACGGCCACACGCTGGTTAAAATGCAGCACGATTGACGGGTCAGTCAGGGCATCCTGCAATGTATAGGCACGCTCAAACTCAAGGGCAGTGGTTTTACCCAGAGGAAAACTTTTCAGGTGCGGCATCGGGGTCCCGGTGGCATCATCGCGCAGGCCATCGACAACAATGTCTACCGTGCGTCCTGCCGGCAGCGGCGCGGCAGGCTGCACGAAGAGCACTGAACCCAGCGCGGGTGCGGGCTTGGCATTCGGGTCAGGACGGGAGTTGAGCGAGGGCAACAGGATCTCGGTGGCGAAACGTTCCCGACTTTCCCGGTCCTGAAAGTAGATTGCCCGTGTGGCATCAGTGAAGCGGATGCCGTAGTTAAACATCAGGGATATCTTCGGTTGCTGTGGCAGGCTCCTCCTACCGCTGCGGAACTTTGTGGTTACCGTTAATTCGGGGGATTGAAAGAAGCGGTCAATCCAGCGGGCACGATTAACGGGGCTGCCGTCAAGGTACTTGAGGCCCGGGGTGAGCTGCACCGTGTAGCGTTGTCCGGGGATTAAGTTTCCGGTGACCAGTAATTGACCTTCCGTCTGGCTTTTCCAGGTGAAATCACCCGGCAACTCCGGTTCAAAAACAAGGGGGAATTTTCCACCTTTTTTGTCAATGGCCTTTTGGTCAACAACAGCTTCGCTGAAATAGACGGTGATACGGGAACCTTTGCCTATTGTCCCGGATTCCGGGCGGAGACGTATTGCCTTGTTGTCCTCCTGGGCCACTGACAGGCAGGGGAATCCACAGAGCAGCAACAAAAAGATCAGGACTCCCGGGGAATGGTTAAGCTTGAGCTTGTGGTTCATGGTTTTGATATCTGGAGAGAGGCGAAACATTGATCGTAGGCACGTTGAAGGTATTTGTCGGGAAGCAGGTCAAGCCGGCGCTTGAGCAGGACGATCGCGGTTTCATAATCACCGAGTTTTATGTGCAACCTCCCGAATTCCTCTAGGGCGACCAGGTGATTTCCATCAAGTTGCAGAATGCGCTTATATGCGGATTTCGCGGCGAGTGTTTTGCCCCTTGACTCAAAAACGCGAGCCAGGATCAGGTGCGCGCCGGCAAATCCCGGGTCCATTGCAACGGCGGCAGCGGCATCATCCAGGGCCAGTTCCTCCTGCCTGACCTCAAGGAGCATATTTGCGCGCTCGACGTGCGTGCCGGCATCCGGCTTGTTGGCCAGGCGACTTTCAATTTCCGTTAACCCGGAAAAGAAACTGGCTGGAGGGTGGAGAGGTCTCCTGGCATATGCCGAGACTTCTATTTTAAGCCGGGTTGCGGCTTCAAGTGTCTTGCCGGCATGTGCCAGGATGACCGCCAGCTGGTATTTAACAGTAAATGAGCCGGGGCGCAGTTCGAAAGCTTTCTCGGCATCATTGAGAGCCAGACCGTTGAGCCCGGTTTTATCAAAGAGCCACGCCCGTTCCAGCAGGATTTCAGCTGATTGCCCCCCGGTCTCGAGCCGGTTATCGATGATCTTAAGCGCTACTGAATGCCGCATCAGGCGGTCGTATATTGGATTCCACAGCTTGGCGGCTTCCCGATTGGCAAATTTTTCCTGAAGTTGCGCGGTGCAGGAGATGATCGTATCCCAATCCCGCAGGCGCACTGCATGCCGGGCCAACCTGACGAGCTCATCAGGTTGGCCGCGCAGGGAGGCGAGTTGTTCAAGGTAGATTGCCTCCTCAGCCGGCCTGGAGACTGAGCGGTAGTAGTCAGCGAGCTTGTTGACCACGCTGATTCGCCCGGGCTGCAGGATCAGTGCGGCTTTCCAGTGCCGCGCCGCATCAGCCTTTGATTCCTTGCCCTTGCCGAGACTTGCCAGGTCACCCCGCATTTCCAGCAGTCCGGCGTCAGGCTTGCCAAGCGCGGCTTCAAGGAGTGCGAGCGTATCGTCGCAAGCTTCCGTCTCGGCTGACTGCAGTTGTATTTTTGCCAATATCCTCAGCAACCTGGTGTCGGATTGCTTTTTTTGCAGCATGCGCAGGCAGATTTCCCGCACGGCATCGTGATCACCCGCATCCTGTGCCTGTGCCAGACGGGAATAGGTATCTTCCGCCGCCAAGGACAAGGCGGCCAGGTTGGTACAATAAAAAAGAAGCAGGACAGGCAGTAGAGAGCAGTATGGAATGGCTGATGCAGGCATGCGTGCTTATCTATACACGTTGAGGAACATCATTCTTTCAATAATGAGCCATAACTTCTGCCCGCAAATCCGCGATTCTTGCTGCTTGTGGACAAATCGGCATAATTATTTTTGCGCAGGGTATTGCATTCAGCAATTATCCCACCCAATTTGCCTTCAGATTGAAAGCTTTAGGGATTGATTACGGAGAGGCCCGGGTAGGGGTTGCGTGCAGTGATGACCTCGGGATGCTGGCCCATCCTGTGGAGACCATAGAGGTACGCAGGATTGATCCAGTGAACCGCATTATGGAGATTGCCGCCGAGCGCGGCGCCGGGATTGTCGTTATCGGGATGCCTTACCGGCTCGATGGCTCTCGTGGCACGGCTGCGGTAAAAGTTGAGAAGTTCATGGCAAGGGTTGCCAGGGCATTGCCAAATCTTCGTGTCATCAGCTACGATGAGCGCCTTACTACCGTCACTGCTCAGGGGAAACTGCATGACGCGGGGCGAACCGTCAAAGACAGCCGCTCCGTGATTGATCAGGCGGCGGCCATGGAAATCCTGCAGTCCTATCTCGACGAACAGGCTCTCTGAAAGCTGCCGATCGGGCAGGGAGGCCTTTAATTTTTCCTCAAATCATGAGAGACTGCCCGCAATAAAACGGTGTTTTGGTTTCTTTGACAATTGTGCCACTGCCACCGATTCTCCCCCAAACTGATTGATGAAGCGAATATTGCTAGGCGTGAGCGGGTCCATTGCTGCCTATAAGGCGGCAGATCTTGCCAGCCAACTTACGCACAATGGGCATTCAGTCACTGTGGTGATGACTTCTGATGCCCGGGAGTTCATCACGCCGCTGACTCTGCAGGTGTTGTCGAAGAACCCGGTGGTTTCGGGCATCTATGATGAGAAGGAGAGTTGGCGACCGGGGCACATTGCCTTGGCTGATGAGGCGGATCTTCT